>JBAXJV010000504.1:0-2059 GCA_037137675.1 bacterium
TGCACTGCACATTAACCCGCCGTTGCGGTGCGGCCCAGCGCAAGTCGCTCAGCACGTCACGGCGGCGCTGTCGTGGCAACGCATACATCAAGTCCAGCGTGACACGCAGCCCCTGATCCGTCAGAAGGCGCATGCCGTTTTCGACACGCTGTGGCGTTCCGCTGCGGCGCACGGCGCGCAGGACGGCGCGGCGGCGGCTTTGCAGCCCGACCTCGACTTCAGTGAAGTGCGCGCGCTTCAGAAGCCCGGCCTGCTGCTTGGTAATGCGATCGGCCAGCACTTCCGCGAAAAACGTAATGGCGCCGCCGGCATTGAATGTTGAGAGGGCTTGCAGCAGTGCTGTGAAGCGCGGGTGCGCGTTAAACATGGGGTCAATGAAGCGGATTTCCCGTGCACCGCGGGCATGCAGGATGCGCACGTATGCAATCACTGCGTCTACCGGCAGAACGCTCATCCCGGCGTGCAAATGGTGGTAACGGCAATACGCGCAGGTGAGTGGACAGCCGCGCGAAGTTTCCAGATAGGCCATGCCGTTGGCGTCTGGACGCCAAACTTTCGAGCTTGGCGGGGGCAGCGTTTTGGAGAGTTCCACCGGCGGCGGCGAAGTGTGGCCCCAGACGTAGCGCCCGTCGCGGCGGCGCCAGGCCACGGTGGTGAAATCAGTTTGACGGCCAGCGCCGCGAAAGGCGCGCAGGATCATTGGGAACACGGCCTCGCCTTCACCTGCAACTGCGGCATCTGGCACGCCGTCGCGGAACAGGAAGGGATGCGGGCGGGCTACTTCCGGTCCGCCCACAACGATTTTCACCTTGGGCGCTTGACGACGCACGGCATGCAGCACGCGCAGTGTGCGTTCGATATTCCAGAGGTAGAGCGTGGCGGCGATGACCGCCGGCTGGCGGGCGAGCAGGCGTTCGGTCAGGTGCCGGTTGTCGAGGTGTTCCTCGGCGGCAGTCAGACGCAGCGGGCGGTACCAGCGTGTCTCGCCGGCGCGGGTCGCAGCCTCTGTCAGGTACATCGCAGCCAGCGGCAGGTTTTCGTGGGACTCGACCACCTCGTTGTCAAGTTGTGGCAATTGGATGAAAAGCAGCGACGGTAGGGCGGGGGGCATGGCATGATCCTTAAATAGAGACAACCAAGATGGTCAGGCGACAGGATGCTGAAAAAAGGAGCTGGGAACAAGGTCAAAATAGGGGGCTGAGAGGGTGCGCCGGCATCGGGGAACCCCATACGGCAGCGGCCTGGTTGAGTCATCCAGATTTGACAGGTACGGACAGGTGCGGCTATAACTTAGCCGGATTACATGACAGAGCAACAGACAAGGTGAATGGAATATGCCAACGTACGAATACGAATGCCAGAAGTGCAAACTGATTTTTGAAAAATTTCAGACAATGACGGCTGAACGTTTGAAGTTCTGCCCGAAGTGCCACGGGCGTGTTAAACGTTTGCTGGGGACGGGCGCCGGGATTATTTTCAAGGGTAGCGGCTTCTATACCACGGACTACCGCAGCTCCAAATATAGCAGTGAGGCGAAGTCAGATGGGCCCGGTGCGGCGAAGTCTGACGGGCCCGGCGCGGCGAAGCCCGACAGCGCCGATAAAAGTAAGCCTGAAAGCGCTGACAAAGCGAAAACAGCGGTTGCTGGCAAGCCCAAACCGGACAGTGCCGGCAAGCCTAAATCAGGCAGTGCCAGCAAAGATTAGGGCGTGATTTCAGGCAAGGAGAGGCTATGTCGGTTACGGTGCATTGTGCTCTGTGCGGCAACAATAACGAGCTGGGCCGGATGTTTTGCGTAGCGTGCGGGCAGCGCTTGAAGTTCGACGGCCCGGACGCCATTTCTTTCAGCAGTCAGCCAAAACCCTTCAGATCAGGACGCATGTTCCTTGTTCTGCTCCTTGGTTTGCTCTAACTGGCAGTCGTTCCGGGCCTGCTCATGGTGTTGCCGCCGGCACCTTTAGGAGTGGTTGCGGACGGCAGGGCCGGCCAGGCTGCCGAGGAGCGCTGCCGGACGATCCGTTCAAATATCAGTCTCGGAGGCGCTGGCGCGGATGTCGAG
>JBAXJV010000505.1:0-2056 GCA_037137675.1 bacterium
TCCGGTATTTTGAACATGCTTCGGCCAGCCATGGAAAGCTCCGCTAGAAGTCCTGATCGCGATGCGGACGCGATCCGTCACGGGCGGGGAAAATTCGCCTGCATGGCGGCTGCCTATACCCTGGGCGTTTTCAACGATAATTTTTTCAAACAGGCGGCGCTGGTGCTGGCCGTGACGGCAGGCCGGAACTCCATGCAGGGCTTCGCGCTGGCCGTATTCACGCTGCCGTTCATTATTTTTTCCGCGCCAGCTGGCTGGATGGCCGACCGGTTCCCAAAGAGCAAGGTGGTGATCGGCGCCAAGGCCTGTGAATTTCTGGCCATGCTGGCGGGGGCCGCCGGAATTTGCCTGGGTCATTGGTCGCTGATTTTCACAATGCTGGCAGTCATGGGACTGCAGGCGACTTTTTTCAGCCCGGCCTTGAACGGCAGCCTGCCGGAGCTTTACCCGGCGTGGTACATCCCGCGAGCCAACGGTATTTTGCGTATGCTGGTGACGGCGGCCATTCTGAGTGGCATCGCGCTGGCGGGCATGGCTCTGGATCTACCCGGTCAGTGGCGCGGGATTAATCTGTCGCTGCTGGTGGTAGGCGCCTGTGTAGTGGCTGTTTCGGCAGCTGGTTTTCTGGTCAGCCTGGGCGTTCCGCACCACCCGGCGGCCAATCCGCAGGCAGCTTTCCCATGGGATGGCCCGATGAATACACTCCGGGAACTGCGTGCGGCCTGTAGCGACCGTTTACTGGCAATCACGATTGCCGTTGATCTCTTTGTCTGGTTTGCAGGTTCGGTGACGATCCTTGTGATCAATCCAATGGGGATTCAGCAGTTCGGGATGAGCAAAACGCTCACCAGCGGGTTGATTGTCAGCCAGTTGCTCGGCATCGGTGCCGGCGGGCTGGCAATCGGTAAACTTGCAAGCCGCCCGCGCTGGCAGCGTGTATTGGCGCCGGCGACGGTGGCGATGGGATGGGCCATGGTGGGCGTCACCGCGGTTCCATTGCTGGCGGCGCCGGCGCAGGTTCCGGCGCTTTTCGTGCTGATGTTCGTGGCAGGCCTGGCGGGCGGCGTGATTCTGATTCCGGTCGAAAGTTTTCTGCAGGTACATCCGCCCGCAGCGCGTAAAGGCGCGGTCTTGTCGGCCGTCAATTTCGTGGTCTTTGCAGGTTTGTTGCTGTCGTCATTCGTCGCCAACGCTTTGAATGCGTGGATGCGGCCGACTAATTCATTTGGGGTGCTGGCGGTGATTACGTTGTTTGCGGCGCTGGGACTGGTCCGCGCCTGCCGCCGTCTGGAGTCCGCCACATGACCGGCGCGCTGGTTTGCTGGTTGACGCGCAGACTTCTGCGCTTGCGTTATCGCGTCATGGCGAACGGAATTGACGTGATCGCGGCGCGCGGGACCAGCGGCATTCTGTTTCTGCCTAACCATCCGGCACTGATTGACCCTGTGATATTGCTGTCGGAGTTGCATCGTCGCTTCCGGCCGCGTCCGCTGGCCGACAAGGATCAAATCAACCGGCCGCTGGTGCGCTCGCTGGCCAGGTTGATCCGGGCCTTCCCGATGCCGGATCCGGTTGCTTACGGACAGCACAGTCACGCCGAAGTTGAACTGGCGATTGCAAGCTGCATCGCAGCACTCAAGCGTGGCGAGAACATTCTGCTGTACCCGGCCGGCCGCATCATGCGGCACCAAACCTCGGACCTGGCGGGCAGCAGCGCGGTGGAGACAATTCTGCGCGAAGCTCCGGCTGTGCGCGTTGTGCTGATCCGCACCACCGGTTTGTGGGGCAGCGCTTTCAGTCGCGCAGCCGGACGCGCGCCGCAATTGGGGCCGCTGATCGTGCGACTGCTGGGTGCGGTGCTGGCAAACGGCGTGTTTTTCGGGCCGCGCCGCACAGTAAAGCTGGAGCTTGTTGAACCTGTGGACTTGCCAAGGCAGGCCGGTCGCGCGGTTCTCAACCGTTACCTGGAGGAATTTTTCAACCGCAATGCGCCGCCGGGTCTTTACGTGCCCTACACATGCTGGGAGCGTGGCGGCCGCCGTGACCTGCCGGAGCC
>JBAXJV010000506.1:0-2051 GCA_037137675.1 bacterium
GTGCTCGTGCCCTGCAATGTCGGGCGTCATCCCTTTCCAGTTCCAGTGTGCGGTCTTGAGAATATCCCGGCCAATCGTTTCGTGGCAGGCCAGACAACGCTCCGTAACCTGGCGTGGCGTGGCCGTTATCGGCAAGGCAATCAGGCTGGCGTGATCGGGGACCAGCGGGTGGTGGCAGGAGTTGCAGTCGGTCGGGGCGTTTCCGCCAACCGGAAGCGCCGCGTGGCATCCCAGACACTGCCGATGGTAGGCGCCCTTGAGTCCGATACGGGCTGGACTGTCGGCCTCGTTGGGCAGGCCGTGACACTGCCCGCAGGCGGTGGGCGCTTTCAGTGTCATATCGTGACAGGAACTGCAGGCCCCGCCGATTCTGACATCGATGCCCAGATGCATAGTCTTGATGTCCTCCCCGATCCGATCGTCCTTACCAGAGGCAACCCGGTGGTGGCAGACGCCGCAATCACCGCCAGAGTTGACATCGTGCGAGCGATGGCTGAAACGGACGGGCTCGAAATAGTCGCCGCGGCTGTTGAGCAGGTCATTGTTCAGTATGTAGTAGTTACGATAGTCGGCTGGCCGGAAAACGTGAGATGCCGCCTTTTCTTTGCGATTGCTGACTTTGGCCTTGATGACTTGCACGTTGCGGTAAGCTTTGAGCGATTCTGTGGCGGCCTGCTTGTGAATGAAGGCGTATAGCAACACGAAGAAGAGCAAAAACGCCGCCGCAATGCCACGGAAGATCCAGCCCATAACGGGCTTCAGTGCCGGTTCGGAAGCCGTGCGAAGCTTGTCCGGTCCGGCTTCCGCAGGTACGCTTTCACCAGGCAGAATCGGGAAGTAAATAACGAAAAAACGATAGCAGAACATGATGCTGCAGATAATGGCGACAGTCAGGGCGATTTCGCCAGCCGACGGAACATAGGGCTTTGTCAGGAAGGCTGGATGGTATCCGATCAAGAACACATTTATTCTGTTCAACACAACTCCAAAAATCACCAGAAAGGCCGAACACAGAAGCCAGTTCCGGGAGCGTCGCACCGCCGGTATTTGAAGAAGAACAAAGGGCGCGAGAATGCCGGCGATAATCTCGACCCCCAGCGCGACCGTAGAGCTCGGGTGGATCAGGAAGTTCAACTGGTCGTGCCGGATGACCAGATCTGTAATTTTCACCAGGCCATATAGGCCAATGAACCAGGAAATTATGCGAGCCAAAGGGCCCAGCAGATCCATTTCCGGTTTGCGGCCGAGGCTGGCGCTGGCGTAAATTGACTCAAGAATGACCATTGGAAATCCCACCATGATCGCCGAGAGCAGAAACAGCAGCGGCAGGATGGGCGTTTGCCAGAGAGGGCTCAACTTGGTCTGGGCGATCAGCATCAGCGTGCCCAGAGATGACTGGTGCATGAATGACAGCACCACGCCGGCGCAGATGAACAGCGGCAGAACCGTCCGGACTGCGGCATATGCGATCCTGAGCGGCCCTTCAATCCTCCTCAGAAGTGTGGCTCCCCATTCACCCTGATTCATGCGGTCGCGGAGTCCTTCCAGAATAGCCGGGGATAGTTCGATGCTGAGCACCATCAGGTAGAACGTGACGCACATGCCCACTTCAAACAGGACGGAGTTCCCCTGCCAGTGGACGATGGGCCGCCAGATATTCCAGTAGCGCCCTAGGTCGAACATGAGAGCTATGGCCACCCAGAGGTAACCCAGAAGTGCGGTGAGAATGGCCGGACGAAGCAAAGCGTGATAACGCTTGCGGCCGAAGATGTCCACCAGCGCCGCAGTGGTGAAGCCTCCGGCCGCGAGAGCAACCCCGCAGGCAACGTCAATGGCAATCCAGATTCCCCATGGGCTGCGGTCGGTCAGGTTCGTCACGGCGCCCAGGCCAAGCAGAAGGCGGCTCAGGCCATAGGCGAAGCCAATGCCCATGAAAAGCAGGAGAACAAGGGTGCCGAACGTAAAGAAAGGCCGCGTCTGGCGCCGTGGATCAGCATGGCTCATGACGCGCCTCCCGTCGGCCGCCCAGGAGTGGCTTCAGGGGGATCGTC
>JBAXJV010000507.1:0-2032 GCA_037137675.1 bacterium
TGCAGCGGGCGGATGCAGCGGCGGTAGAGTTCCAGGCTGATGATAGGGCCGCGCTGTGTGCCGAGGTCTTCACCCATCATAATGAAATCTACGCGCCCCTGCGCCGCTTCCAGCGTGCGACGGAGCGTTTCAAGTTGTATATTCAGACGTCGCCTGGCCAGCAGCAGCCCCGCGGGTTCGTCCGTGACCAGATCCACCAGTGTTTGCTCCATCGTCCGCAGCATGCCGTTACAGTTGATGATATCTGCGATACCGGCCCCTCCGATATAAAGGGCCAGTGATCCAAGCTTTTTGCAGGAATCGGCGATGCTGCTGTAATCGTAGTTGTCAGGCGATGGCAACGGCCAGGCGGCGATTTCATCCTCGGTGGCGTATTGCAGCGGAAAATCGCAGTAATCCCAGTAACCGCCACTGGGATGCTCGACCCAGACCCGGTGAATGCCCCAGTCGTCCACGTGCACGCCGCGTTCGGGAATATCGGCGTGCAGCTTGGGGCCGATGTACTGAGGATATACGCCGCGGAAATCCACCCCGAGCTTCTGCAGCAGCCCTTCGTGATCATCCATCGCCAATCCGAAATAAGACTTCAACCGGTGGTCAATGCCCGCATTGGCTGAGTAGTCTACCGGCACATGATCGGGCTGCTCGCGGGCTAGAGCCGTAAGAACGCGTTCTCTCGACGTCATAACGTGCACCTCAGTATTAAGGTTGAACGATTGGCAGCGCCAGTTTTGATGTAAATAACAAAGGGCGCTCAACTCCGCAGAAAGATTCGCACGCAGGAACAGCATCAGGCAAGTGGATTCTTTGAGCATTTCATGTATTATCCCCTTTTGATTAATGGAAGTTCAGTATGCCCGACTTTAAAGAACAACTGAAAAAGCTTGTGCCGAAGCACGACTTCTTGATCGGCATTGATTCCGACGGCTGCGTGTTTGACACCATGGAAATCAAGCAGAAAGAGTGTTTCTGCCCGAATAACATCAAGTATTTTGGCCTGCAGGCGGTTTCTAAATACGCTCGTGAAGCTACAGAACTCGTTAATCTTTACTCGAAGCAGCGGGGGCTCAACCGGTACAACGCCATTCTTGTGGTGCTGGCGTTGTTGTCGAAGCGCCGTGAAGTTTTAGAACGCGGCGTGAAAGTCCCGGAGCTGAAACGGTTGCAGCAGTGGACGCAGGAAGAGTCCGTGCTCAGCAAAAGCGTGCTGCGCGCTCTGGTTTTAAAAACAGGCGATGCCGAATTGAAAAACGTGCTTGCCTGGTCAGACGCCATTGATGTTGCCATTGAGGAATTAGCGACCAATATTCCCGCCTTCCCGCTAGTTCGTAAATCACTCGAAAAAGCCTCCCGCAAAGCCGACATTCTAGTTGTGTCGCAGACGCCTTTGGATGTTCTTCAGCGCGAATGGGACGAACACGATCTGACGCGCTTTGTCTGTTCGATTGCCGGGCAGGAGCACGGCACTAAAGCAGAGCATATTGCTTTTGCCATGCATGGAAAATATGCGCCGGAGAGAGTTCTGATGATTGGTGATGCGCTGGGGGATTATCAAGCGGCACAGCAAAACGCCGCTTGTTTTTTTCCGGTTGTGCCAGGCAGTGAAGAGCGTTCCTGGAGGCGTTTCATGGATGAATCGCTGGCGAGGTTTTTTGCAGGAACATTTAAGGGCGCTTATGAATTTGGCCTCAAGCTGGAGCTGGATGCGGCGCTTCCGGAAAGTCCGTGCTGGCAGGCAGACATTCCGAATTGAAAATGATATTCTCAAAACCGCCGATAACTACGGCGGTGTGGTTAAACCGAAAGGAGCGGTCAGTATGATTAAAGCGAACGCGTGGGCGTGTATATTGGTTAGTTGCGGGCTTTTGCTTGGCTTGCTGAGGCCGACCGGCGTGCTTGCGGTAGAGCTGCTGCTGCCGATTCCGGAAGCGACGAAAATTGATGTGGATAATTTAAGCCTGGCTGTCCGGGCATCGCTGGCCTGCGCAGGGCGCTACCTCATGCAGAATATCGAGACCAACAACATGGGGTA
>JBAXJV010000508.1:0-2031 GCA_037137675.1 bacterium
CCTCTTGCAGAAAGAAACAGGGCGTCTGGTCCGTACTTTTGCGATTGTGGGACTGATGGCCTGTGCGCTGGTGGTGGTCGTTTTTGCGCTCACGCGTGGCGGTGGCTTAGACGTCTGGAAGCAAGGGTTTCTCGCCGGCATTGCGATGGCTATGGCCACGCTCCCTGAGGAGTTCCCTGTTGTGATGACGATCTTTTTGGCGCTTGGCGCCTGGCGGATCTCCCGCAACAATGTTCTTACGCGGCGAATGCCAGCGATTGAGACTTTGGGGGCCGCTACGGTCTTGTGCGTTGACAAGACTGGCACGCTCACGCAGAACCAGATGACTTTGCGACAGCTCGTTGTTGCTGGCAGTGCCATGGACATCACGACCCTCCGTGGTGCGCTCCCTGAGGATCGTCACGAACTTCTCGAGAACGCTATTTTGGCAAGTAAGCGCGACCCCTTCGACCCGATGGAGCGGGCGTTGCACATGGCCGGCGACCGCTTGATCAAGGACACGGAGCATTTGCATCCCGGCTGGTCGCTTGCACGCGAGTATCCACTGACCCCGGACCTGCTTGCGGTGAGTCATGCCTGGTGCACAGGGGACGACGATGATGTAGTGGTCACGTCGAAGGGAGCACCCGAGGCCATCGCAGATCTTTGCCACCTGACTCCGCTGCAACACGAGACGTTATTGAAGGAAGTTGCGACACTGGCATCTCAGGGACTGCGAGTGCTTGGCGTTGCGCGAGGAAGTACCTGTCAGGCAAACCTTCCCGAGGCGCATCACGACCTTTCGCTCGAACTTGTCGGCTTGCTCGGGTTCGAGGACCCCTTGCGGCCAACCGTGCCTGCTGCGGTCGCGGAGTGTCAGGCCGCAGGGGTGCGTGTTGTGATGATCACTGGTGACTATCCCACGACCGCCCAGAGCATCGCCCGACAGGCGGGGCTTGCGAATTGTGAACGGGTGATCTCAGGGCCCGAACTGGATCGAATGTCGGATGCGGAGCTGGCCCGGCAGATCCGGGATGTGCAGGTCTTTGCCCGCGTTGTTCCAGAGCAGAAGCTGCGCATTGTCAATGCTTTGAAGGCCAACAGGGAAGTCGTCGCCATGACCGGCGATGGGGTCAACGACGCTCCGGCGCTGAAGGCCGCGCACATCGGTATCGCCATGGGCGGGCGCGGTACGGACGTGGCCCGTGAGTCAGCTTCGCTCGTACTGCTGGATGATGACTTCTCGTCCATCGTTGCAGCCATTCGCCTTGGGCGGCGCATTTTCGACAACATCAAAAAGGCGATTGCCTTCATTCTTGCAGTACATGTGCCCATTGCGGGCCTGTCTATGATTCCAGTTTTTTTTGCCGACTGGCCGTTGCTCCTGTTGCCGATCCACATCGTGTTTCTGGAGTTGATCATTGATCCTTCGTGCTCGCTAATTTTTGAGGCCGAGGATGCCGAGGCCAACGTAATGGAACGTCCCCCAAGGAGACCGGACGAGAGGCTTTTCTCGATGCGGACAATCGGTGTGGCGGTGATGCAGGGGCTCAGCGTGCTTGCGGTCTGTTTGGCCGTCTTCCTGTTCTCGCGCGCCAGCCATTCTGCCGATGCCGCCCGGGCGTTGACGTTTACGACGCTGGTCGTGGCTTTTATAGTTATCATTCTTGTCAACCGCTCTTGGACAAGATCCGCCTTTGCAATGCTGCGTGTTCCAAATGCCGCGATGCGATGGGTGGTGCTTGGCACCTGCATACTCCTCGCGGCAGTTCTGGTGGTTCCATGCATGCAGCGACTGTTTCACTTCGCACCGCTCCATGCGGGGGATCTGCTCCTCTGCATCGGGATCGGGTTGGTTTGCGTAATGTGGTTTGAATTGGTGAAGCTCGCGCGCCGTCACAAGATGATCCGGATATAAGTCGAATAGCCGGGCGTGGCGGCAGTCCTTTATGAGCGCTGCCGTAATTTCAGCAATATTGGGCAAATAAAGGCAACGAATGAGATTTACAGGGAATGCATTAATGACTATAAGTGCTTGATATTCAAGTGTTT
>JBAXJV010000509.1:0-2008 GCA_037137675.1 bacterium
CCATGCGCGATGTGTTGGTAACCCAAAGTTCGCCGCCCGCGGGTGAGCGCACAATCAGTGCGGGATTCGTGGAAGCCGTCAAGGATATCTCCGGGCCGGTGAACGTCAGCGATTCGCCCAGAGTAGCGGTCAAGGCCCGGTTGGTTACACACAGGATGTCAAGCGGGACTTGCCATTCGTAGCGCCCCGTTTCCACGGGAATCAGGTCGGCAATGTTCATGAAAAGGTTCTGGCTGGCTCCAAATCCCGGCAAGGTGAACTGGACCAGCTTTCCGTCCAATCCTTGCTGGGTCCATTCGATCACGCAAGTTGTTCCGCGGGCAAAGGAGACTCCGGATGTAGGACTGACAAACGTAAACAAAGCCTGTTTATTCTGGCTGGAGAACTTGCCGCTATTCTGAGAAAGACCTTCGAGTTCATCATATGCAATCGCCTTTTCGGAGCACAGGAGCTCTATGTCGGCCCCGTCATAAGGCATATACTGCGCGCTGAGGTAGAGGCCCCGGTGCATATCGATGAAGCGGCAGTCATCCGGCGACAGACCGGTGATGGTGCAGGACCATTTCTTGGCCTGCACATCGAAGGTCGCCGTGATGGCAGGTGTGACGCCGGGGTTGGACGTGTATTCATAATAAACGCCGGCCGGAGGTACACCTTCCCTGCCGGAGACCTGCTTCCACACGCCCTTGGCTGGCGAGCAGGTAAAGTCGCGATCATTCAGATCAACAACCACTGTGTAAAAATTGCTGATCACGCCCGGGATGGTTATTGGCGCCTGAATGGAAATCTGCGTCTGTTCCGGATCGCTTTCATGCAGGCGGACCTCGACGTCCAGCGCGCCTTTCTTAAACTCATTCGTGAAGGCGGTATTCAGAATCCCCCACTCGAACATCGGCGCTTTGACCTCCTTCTCCGGTCCGTTGACCGTGTGGGCGCTGTAATCCATGTTCATCGGCAGCCGCCAGGTGCCGTGCGGGCGGCGCGTATCTTCGGCGTTGTCGCCCGTGGACCAACTGTTCAGAAACAGCCAGTAATGATTCGCTGGATCCGGATCGGTGTCGTTGTAGCCGACACAGGCCATCATATGCGCCCCGCCGGTCTCAAGGCTTAACACTTTTCCGCTGACGAAATTGGTGAAAATCGTTGATTCATCGTCGTTGGTCTTGCCCCAGAAGTTCATGAACTTGTCCCACTCATCGCCATTGGCCAGCGTCAGGTTGAAATGCAGCGCGTGTCCCGAATCCAGCACGCTCTTGATGAGCGCAATCGCCGCATTGGTGGAGGCCGTAAAGGTCGGAACGTCCTGCAACGCGATAGAGTAAACCGGCATTCTCGGCTGCGTGTAGATGTTGGCCGGGGGTGTGCGCACATAGCCCTTGCCGTCCGTCCAGGCCGCGTTCGTATTGCCCCAGGGCACGGCATATCCAAAGCCCTCGAAAAACCTTTTGAACATGGGCGCCGTCCCACCCATATTCAACTCACCGTCGACGACGTACAGGTAACTCGAAATGAACTGCAGGGAAAAGCCGTTGGTCATGACCAGCGCCTCCGCAGGATACTGCCGGGCATAATCCAGCCACAGCACGGCCTGACAGCCCCACATCCAGCATGACCCGGTGTGCCCCTGGTCCCGCAACTTCGCTTCGTAGGTGACATTCGTCAGCAAATTCACCTCGCGGGACCCGCCAACATATCCCGCAGGCAGCGCATAGTCCGGCGTTGCATCACGATCCACCTGCGCTTGCGCCAGCGTGTTCGACGTAATCGGCATGATTCCATAATCAGCGGAAACAGGCAGCCCCATCGAAAACATCAGCGCACACACCGTCAAACACTTCACAATCACAGCGGATTTCATATTAATCCTGTTTTCTGTTCCATCATAAACGTTCCCGCAACACATGCTGCGCAACCCGTTTATAGTACCATTCAGCTAAGTTCATTTCAAGAGCTGCGGGCGCATCTGCGATTAGGTGCATCATGAGGGCTTTGGTTTTCTTGGCGGCGC
>JBAXJV010000510.1:0-2008 GCA_037137675.1 bacterium
CGTCTCATACCCGCTCCATACTGATGTGTCACCCTGAACCCCGAACCCCGAACCCTGAACTCCGAATTCTCCCCACATGTCCTTACTCCACACAAACTTTTATTCTCAAACCCTGGGATGTCAGACATCCATGGATGTTATTCTGCCGGAACCAAAGCCCCGCACGGTGGCGGACTGTCCGTCCCGCCCCGCGCTGCTTCCCTGCCTCTGGCTGTTGCACGGGCTCTCGGACGATCACACGATCTGGCAGCGCCGCACATCCATCGAGCGCTATGTTGACGGGCTCGAATTGGCGGTTGTGATGCCTGCTGTCGCTCGCAGCTTTTACACCGATATGCGCCACGGCGGCCGCTACTGGAGCTTTGTCAGCGAGGAAGTTCCAGCCGTGGCCCGATCGCTTTTCCCGCTCTCGCCACTGCGTGAGCACAATTTTGCCGCAGGTCTTTCGATGGGCGGCTACGGTGCTTTCAAGCTCGCTTTGCGCCATCCGGAACGCTATGCCGCCGCCGCCAGTTTGTCGGGCGCGCTCGATTTGGCCGGGCGGGCCGCCGGACCGGATATGTCAGCCGATATGCGCCTGATCTTCGGCGACCCGCCGGCGGTGGCTGGCTCTGATGACGATCTGCTGGCTCTGGCCGGGCGAGTGGCGGGCATGGCCGATGCGTTGCACCCGCAGCTTTTTCAATGGTGCGGTACGGATGATTCTCTGTATGCCGAAAACCAGACTTTTCGCGATCACGCGCAGAAGTTGGGCCTGCCGCTCACTTATACTGAAAGCCCCGGCGGGCACAGCTGGTCCTGCTGGGACCTGCAGATTCAGCACGTCCTGTCCTGGCTACCCCGCACTTAATCCCACACTTAGTCGGTTACACTTAGTGCCTCACGCTTAGTCGCTTTCCGGCGAGATCAGGAAGGCTCCTGTTAACGCTTGGGTGGGCGGGCGGTGACGTGTTAGCATTCCCGCACACAGCTCAGGGCGGGGGATGATTGAATGAATAATTTACATGCAACTGCGGTGGTGGATTCTAAGGCGCGCCTGGGCGCGGATGTGATTGTCGGGCCATATTCGATCATCGAGCGTGATGTGGAAATCGGTGATGGCTGCGTAATCGGCCCGCATGTGGTTTTGCGCCGCTATACGACACTGGGCCCGGCCTGCCGCGTGCATGCCGGTGCGGTGCTGGGCGAGCCTGCTCAAGATCTCGGCTTCAAAGAGGTTCCCACCTACGTGCGCATCGGACGTGGCTGCACAATCCGTGAGGGTGTGACCATCCACCGCGCGACACAGCCGGAAATGGCCACCGAAGTTGGCGACGGCGTATTTCTGATGGTGCAAAGCCACATCGCGCACGATGCGCATGTCGGCGCGCATACGATCATTGCCAACGCCACGCTGCTCGGTGGGCATGTGCATATTGGCGAAAGGGCTTTTCTCAGCGCCCACGTGCTGGTGCATCAATTTGTGCGCATTGGCCGGCTGGCCATGGTGGCAGGAGCGTCAGGTATTTCGCAGGATGTGCCGCCCTTCTGCACGACGCGACCGATGACGGTCAATACGCTGCTCGGCGTCAACCGCATCGGGATCAAGCGCGCCGGGTTAACAGTTGTTGAGCGCAACGAAATCAAGCGGGCTTTCGAATTGCTCTACCGTTCCGATCTTAACGCCGTTCAGGCCGTGGCCAGAATCCGCGGGGAATTGTCCGCCGGACCTGCCGGAGAACTGGCGGATTTTGTCGCCGCATCCCGCCGTGGCTGTTGCCAGCTGCGCGCCGACCGGGCCTCCCCGACCACCGACACCGCCGAATTCTGATCTGTCTGTATTTACTTCATGGCATTTACGGAATAAATAAGCGACTTTCCGCCGATTTACCTAACCCGGCATAGCCGGAACCAAAGCAATCAAGATTTCACCACGAAGTTCACGAAGCACACGAAGGCAGATGGAACGAAAAACTTTCACTGGCGTCCCACAGGGACGCCAAGGCTGTAGCGGTTTAGGCTGTAGGCT
>JBAXJV010000511.1:0-2007 GCA_037137675.1 bacterium
ACAGTCTGCAGCGGCGAGCGTATTCGCTGGGCGCTGCCGTTCGACCGGAAAACCGTTGATCGCCGGGTGCTGCCTTAACGCCAACCGGACTTTTAATCAGAATGGTTGACCTATGAAAAACTTGCCCGAAGCCGTCATCGTCAGCGCCTGCCGCACACCGCTCGGCGCCTTTAAGGGAGCGCTTAGCCATCTGGCCGCGCCCCAGCTCGCCGCCATTGTATTGAACGACCTCCTGCGTCGTGCCGGAGTGCCGCACGAGCAGGTCGAGGAAGTCATTCTCGGCCAGGTCTTTCAAGCTGGCATCGGCCAGCATCCCGCTCGCCAGGCAGCTCTGGCAGCCGGATTGCCGGAATCGGTCTCGACCTTTGCCGTCAACAAAATGTGCGGATCGGGTTTGCTGGCAGTAGGGTTGGCTGCCCGGGCGATTGCCGCTGCCGACCGTCAAATCGTCCTGGCTGGCGGCATGGAAAGCATGAGCCGCGCGCCCTACCTGCTCGATCAGGCGCGTAACGGATATCGCCTCGGGCACGGCGAACTGGTTGATTGTCTGATCCGTGACGGGCTTTGGGATGTCTACGACCAATGCCATATGGGTCTGCTGGCAGAGCAGCTTGCCGCAGAGTTTGCCATCTCCCGTGCCGATCAGGATGCCTATGCTGCCGCCAGCCAGCACCGCTTTACCGAAGCGCAAAAAAACGGCCTGTTCAAGAGCGAAATCACGCCCATTTCAATTCCCCAACGCAAGGGGGCCCCGATCCTTTTCGATAGTGATGAATGTCCACGGCCGGAGACCACGCTCGAACGGTTGGCCGCGCTGAAGCCTGTTTTCAAGAGCGACGGAACCATCACCGCAGGCAACTCCTCCTGCCTTGGCGATGGGGCCGCTGGCGTGCTGGTCCTCTCTGCAGCGCGTGCCCGCGAATTAAAGCTGACCCCTCTGGCAAGCATCCGGTCCTGGGCAAGCGTGGGACTGAAACCGGCCAGGATGGGGTTGGGGCCCGTTTCCGCCGCTACCCAGGCGCTGAACCAGTCAGGGTTGAAACTGGCGGACATGGATCTTGTTGAGGTCAATGAGGCTTTCGCCGCCCAGGTGCTTGCCGTGCGGTCCGGACTGGCATGGGACCCCGCGCGGGTCAATGTCAACGGGGGCGCTATTGCGCTTGGTCATCCGCTGGGCGCCAGCGGCGCCAGAATCCTGGTCACGCTGTTGCATGAACTTCAACACCGCCAGGCACGCTATGGTCTGGCAGCGCTTTGCATCGGCGGCGGTGAAGGCATTGCCATGGTGGTGGAACGTTGGACAGGCGATGCCCTGTGACCAAAATTCATCCGGGATTCTGTCGCGTCCCTGCAACTCCAGGCTTCCCGCAGGTTTGATCCGCTGGCAGGCGGTGGCTCCGCTGAGCAGTTACGGAAAATGGTGAGATGCTGAATTTAAATTTCGACTTTAACCGCTGGGACATTGTGATGCTGGTGGCCGTGTCGTTGATGGGCACAGCGATGGCTTATCTGCGGCGGCCCAAGTGGAAAGTTCTGGTTCTGTCCCTGCCGGTCCCCTTCACCGTGGCAACTCTTTCGCTTGGTCAAAACGTTGCCGCCACACATGTGCTGGGGCTGTGTTTCATGATCCTTTACACTTTCGGTGTGCGGGCGCTGTATGTCTTGCTGGGCTTGCCAATCGTCCTCAGCATCGGCATCGCGGCTGGCGCCTACGCTACGCTAGGCGTATTGCTGGCCGGTGTCGTTCCCAACACTGAGCTGGCATTTTGGACATTGTCGGCAGCCTTGTTTGTGAGCTTGCTGGTGCTGCTGCGGTTTATGTCGTACCGGTCTGAGCCGGGGCATCGTACCCCGCTGCCGGTATGGATCAAGCTGCCGGTGATTGCCGGGATCGTGCTCATGCTGATCGTCAGCAAGAAAATGCTTCAGGGTTTCATGACCATGTTCCCTATGGTCGGGCTGATCGGTGCCTATGAGTCGCGCCACTGCCTGTGGACGATCTGCCGG
>JBAXJV010000512.1:0-2003 GCA_037137675.1 bacterium
CACTGATGGCACGGATAATACAAAACATGAGGGAGTTGAGTTTCGTTCCATCCGTGATATCCGTGTAATCCGTGGTTAAATCTTCCGGTTTTTGAGCATGGCAGGACAATTTTTTAAGGTGTCTCAAAGGAGAAGTCAGGGTTCAGTGTGTTGCGCGCAAATTGTATGCGGCCAGCGTTTTGCCGTGACGAAGATACATTGCGCCATTGGCCACAGCCGGCGTGGACCAGTGCTGACCGCTGCCAAAATCCACTTTCAGGCTGCCCTTGACCGTGTAGCTGTCCGCCTGCATGTCTAGCAGCCAGACGCGTCCGTTCTCGTCATATGCGATCAAGCCGCTGGCCGTCATAGTAACCTGCGGTTTTTTGACTTCTTTGACGCGATAGACGACCGTACCGGTTTGAGTATTCAGGCAGTTGATTGATCCACCGCCCGGGCAGAAAATGCGGCTGCCAACCAGCATGAACCCCTGAAAATGGCATTCGGCCTGCTGGCAACGCCAGAGGGGATCCACAGCGGCGCCTTTAATTGCAAGCGCTTCGGCGCCGTAATTGTAACCCGATGCAACAAAAACCTTATTGCCATCGAATACGAGCGGCGTGTTGGGATGCACGGCATACTTGTTGCGGTGAGCATATTTCCAAAGCACAGCCCCGCTCTCCGGATCAAGTCCTACCACGCTGTTTTCGGTCTGCGTGACCAGCTGTTTGCGTCCATCAACATTCAGAAGCGCTGGCGAACAGTAGGCGCTTTTGTCGCTCAGCCCCTTTGATTGCCAAATCGTGGCCCCGCTGCCAGCATCCAGTGCCGCTACGGCAGCATCCGGACCGCCGGGGTGGCAGATGATTTTGTTGTCGTAAACCAGCGGCGATTCGGCAATTCCCCATCCAATATTCCGGCCCTTAAATCGCTCCATTAAATCAACCTGCCAAACCAGCTTGCCGGCTTTGGTTTCCATACAAGCCACACGGCCCATACCGCTGATTATATAGATCCGGTCCTTAACAACGGTCGGCGTGGTACGGGCCGATTCATAGCTGCTGCCCCATTCCGGCCCATAGCTCGTTTGCCAGCGTACGGCACCGGTCTTCGGATCCAGCGCGCACAGAAATCCGGTCCGATCCGGCTTGCCACCAATGCTGCCAGTGACAAAAACCGAATTGCCGGCAACAGCCGGGGAGGCATAGGCATCGCCGGGTAAATCCACCTGCCAGAGCATGGCAGGGCCATTCTCAGGCCATGTCGCAAGCAAGCCCTGCTCCGTCGAGATTCCATCGCGGTTGGGCCCGCGCCACTGCGGCCAGTCGTCCGCAATTGCGCAACCAGCCAGAACAAGCACTGCACCGAACACCCGCATATTTACGAACGACATAAGCATCTCCTTACCGTTTGTGCTACAGCTTTACCCAACGAAAAACCGGTTCAGCATAAATGGACCCGCGCAATTTGCCGCACCTTAAGCGCACGATGAAAAACCTCCCGTTATTCAGTACCACCTCGTGTTTTTCAAGAAGCCGCCCGAGGTTTCCCGCCGCCTTTTCGCCGGCAAAGTCTTTGTGAACGCCCAGGATGTAACCGGCGCCTTGCGCGGCGAGCGCGCCTATAAAACCCTCCGTTAAATCGTCGGGGAACCCGTGCCAGCCCTTCTTATGGCTGTAATAAAGCATCATCGGATCCCCGCTGTCGGCAGCAATCACCAGCGCATTCTCTGGCAGTTCACGGCGCGCGACTTGTGCAACCTGAAATGCCTGCGACTTTGCCGGCGATTCCTTGCTGAGCCACATTCCGTAGTTGGCAAGCGAGACAACAAGCATGCCAATCACGCAGAGGGCCATAAAACTGCGGACCCAGCGCGCATGTTTCCAGTTCGTGCTCAGCCCCCACGACACCGATTTGCCAAGAAAGTAACACATGGGAATTGTGACTGGAAGCAGATAGTAGTCGTGCACAAACACCCCTTTGGCTACGACCACGACAAATACGAGCATCGCCGCGATCCAGAG
>JBAXJV010000513.1:0-1997 GCA_037137675.1 bacterium
TACGCGAGGTAGGGCGAGGCGTCTCGCCGAGCCGTCTTTGCGGCTCATAAGTGGCGGTTCGGTAGAAATCAGCGCCGCTTAGCCGCACATTTGGGGGTTGATTTGGAGGCTTGACCTTGGTGGCGTATGAAGCGGATGATGCTGCGGACAACGATACAGGAGGCCTTCATGAAAAGCACGGGACGAATCAGCTGGATCTTGATGTGTGGCGCAGCTCTGGCTGGCGTGGTGGCGCAGGCGGACGATGGCGGAACAGCGTGGCGGCAGAACTTCACAAATATGCCGCCCAGCTGGTCTGTCGAAGGCAAGCCCTCCGTCAGCAAGGCGCTGTTCACTGCCGGATACACGGACGGCACCAACTGCGTGTTGCGGATGACCGCCGACAACGCCAGCGCAACGCTGAAAAGCGATAAATTGTCGGTGGACCTGACGAAAACGCCGATTATGCGCTGGCGCTGGAAAGCGGTTGTCCTGCCAACCGGCGGCGACGGGCGCAAGCCTGAGACCGACGATCAGGCGATTGGAATTTACGTCAGCTCCGGCGGTTGGTTCTCCCAGCAGTCGGCAGCTTTTCGCTGGGAAACCTTAACACCCAAAGGCCTTGATGGCCGCGCAAAATATGGCGCCGGCGTGGTGAGCATATACTGGGTCTGCGTGCGCAATCAGGAAGATCTCAAGGGCGGCGGCTGGTTTGTGGATCAGGTCAACGTCGCCGATGCCTATCGCAAAGCATTCGGGAAGCTGCCGGACCGTATTGGCGTCGGAATTTCCTGCAACAGCCAGTACACCGGCACCAAAGCCGAAGCCTTGCTCGACTGGGTGGAATTTGTCGCGGCGCCGTAAACTTAAAATGAAGCTCGTTTTACTCTTTGCGTGCTGGTTGCTTTGCGCCATAGCGCATGGCGCCGAATATGTAGTTGCCGTCAGCGTGGACGGGCTGGGATCGGGGTACATGCAGGCCCTGGTGGATGCCGGAAAACTGCCGCATTTCAAGCTGCTTGAAATGCAGGCGGCCGGCACGACCAACGCCCGCAACGACTACGACATCACCGTTACCCTGCCCAATCACGCAACCATGCTCACCAGCCGCCCGATCAAGGGAGCTAACGGCCATGGCTGGACCAGCAACACCGATCCCGCCAGGGGCGTTACGATTCACAGCAACAAGGGCGCTTATGTCGCCAGCGTTTTCGACGTCGCCCACGATCACGGCAAACGCACCGGCCTGTGGGCGACAAAAAGCAAGTTCAGCCTGTTCCAGACCTCCTACGACGCCGTTCACGGAGCACCGGCCACAACAGGAATTGATCAAGGGCGCAGCAAGCTGGATGTTTTTGTCTGCGATAATCAATCACCTGCCCTGACCGCCAACTTTGTCCGCAGCATGACCGCCAATCCCTGTCAATTCGCATTGGTGCATTTCACCGAAACGGACAACACTGGCCACGGCAGCGGCTGGGGCAGCGAGGCTTACAACACTTCCCTGATCACGCTCGACGGGTGCTTGGGGCAGATCATGGATTTGATTTCCACCAATCCGGCGCTCAAAGGCCGGACCGATCTGATTGTGACGGCAGACCATGGCGGCAAGAATAAAAACCACAGCCAGGCGGACGAGCCGGCGATCTACACGATTCCGTTCTTTGTGTGGGGTGCCGGGGTGACCCATGGCGACCTCTACGCCTGGAATTCCGGCACGCGCCGCGACCCGGCGGGCGCCCGTCCGACGTATGACGGAGCGCCCCAGCCTGTTCGCAGCGGCGAAGTTGGAAACCTGGCCCTGCACCTGCTTGGCCTCGGCCCGATTCCGGGCTCCAGCCTGAACGTCAAACAGGACCTGCAAATTTGCCAGCCGTAACTGGCAGCTTGTGGAACGACACAATATTACTTAATTACTTAATAGCGCACACAAGGAGCACACAACCATGGGCCTCAATGTTGTTCAGAAAATTCTCCGCGACCACCTGGTTAGCGGCACATTTACGCCGGGATCCGAG
>JBAXJV010000514.1:0-1995 GCA_037137675.1 bacterium
ACAGCAAGGGCGCGCACGAAGCGCAAGTGCAGCCGGAGGACCTGATCAAATACGGCATGATCCCCGAGTTTGTCGGACGGCTTCCGGTGGTGACCACGCTGACGCAGCTTAGCGAAGACGATCTGGTGCGCGTGCTGATTGAGCCCAAAAACTGCCTGCTCCGGCAGTATCAAAAGCTGCTGGCGCTGGATGGCGTGGACCTGTCCTTTACCGACGGGGCCCTGCGTGAATTGGCGCGCCTCGCGATGCGTAAAGGGACAGGCGCCCGTGGCCTGCGGGCGATGCTGGAAACCGTCATGCTCGACGTGATGTTCGAAGTGCCGCAGCGCAAAAACGTGAAAACCTTCCGCGTCACGCGCAACATGGTGCAGGCCCAGCGCGCAACGCTCGAGGAAGGCGCCGAAAACGCCGTTGAGACCGCCGTCGCGTAAGTCAGAAGTCAGGTGTTCAGTGTTCGGTGTTCGGGACAGTCGAAAACCTCATACTAACGTTCCCGGAATTGACTGGACATGGTCCGCAAAGAACCACGCCTTTACAGGCGCGCTACGTAGCCGCCGTTGTTAACCGGTGGCAAGCTCATGTCCGGGACACCATTCCCCGAACACCCATCTCACACACGGACCGGTGGTTTTTCAGGGCGGTTCTGTGGATCCAAACGCACGACCAGTGGATGGTGCGAGTGCGCTTCAGATGCGGATAACTGGCAGAATGTAAAGATGATCACCTTGTCGCCTTTTTTACCCAGATGTGCGGTGGCGCCATTCAGGCAAATCGTGCCTGCGCCCGGTGTGCCCGGAATCGCGTAGGTCTCGAAGCGATTGCCGTTTTGCAGGTTGGCCACCATGATTTTTTCCCAGGGCAGAATGCCGACCAGGTCCATCAGGGTGCGGTCAATCGTCAGGCTGCCTTCGTAGTCCAATTGGGCCTCTGTGACCGTGGCGCCATGCAGTTTCGCTTTGAGTAGAGTTAGCAACATAAATGAATCCTTAAGCGACGTAGTTTAGCAGATGCCCCCTTTGTCGCTCAAGCGCTGGATTTGGGCGAATGTTTTTTGACAGGATTAAGATTACGATCAAGAAGAACGTCTCACTCCTGATCCATCTGGCGGCTTTTACGCCAGTGGCCCAACTGAATTCTGAATGCTCTGGCAGTTGCCAAATGCGAACTAAAGATGGTCTAATGAACGGCTGAACAGGAGGATGAAGCGATGGAATTCTATGAGGTAATTCAAAAACGACGGAGCGTGCGCTCCTATGCGGACCTGCCGGTGTCAGAGGAAGCGATCACGCGCATCCTGGAGGCGGCGCGCCAGGCTCCCTCTGCCTGTAACCGGCAGCCGTGGCATCTTTATGTTATCCGGGATGAAGCGGCGCGCAAGGCGCTGTTTCAGCCAGAGAAGCAGGAGTGGGCCGGCAGGGCGCCGGTTGCGATCGTGGCGTGCAGCCGGCCTGGCGAGGCGTGGGTGCGGTGGGCTGACAAGAAGAACCATGCCGACGTTGACCTGGCCATCCTGTTCGAGCACCTTGTTCTGGCGGCCACGGCCGAAGGGCTAGGCACGTGCTGGATCTGCGCCTTCGATCCGAAGCACGTGCGCGAGGTTCTGCGCCTGCCGGCGGAACTCGAACCCGTCGCCATGACCCCGATCGGCTATCCGGCGGGCGCATCACAACCCACCTCGCGTAAGCCGCTCGACGCAATCGTGACCCGCCTGTGAGTTTGACAAAAGCAGTTCCGCCAAAAGCTGGCGAACTGCCTCTCTGCAGGTTCAACCGGCGCGGCGCAGCCGGAGTGTAATAGCGCATTGCATAACTTCGCAAACATTATTGACATCTGTTCTTTGGAAAATATAGTCTCGACCTGGACCGCCGTTCCAGCGGGGGAAGAAAATGCGATAAATCGCTTCAGTCAAAGCAAGAAAATAGACAGTGAAGAAGATGCATTTTCAAACCGGCAGTTTTACCACATTTTCATTCCGGCGATGGCACTGCTCACGGG
>JBAXJV010000515.1:0-1990 GCA_037137675.1 bacterium
GGTGTGCCACAACCCAAGTGGATAGGAAAACAGCAGTCGCGGCACAGGATAGGCCAGCCCATCAATGAACATGCGAAGCTGAGCGAGTTGATACGCTCCCAGAACAATCGCGCATCCGGCAGTGAACAAACTCAGCCGCAGAATTTTCCTGGTCAACCGTTCAGGACCCAGCAATCCGTTCAATCCGAAGCAACCGATTAACGCGCCAGCCACCGGAATGAAGCGGGCATGCGCCCACGGAAGCAAGCCCGCGATTAGAATCACAAGGCCGGTGGCCGTCCAGGCCATCTGTCGTTGTGCCAGACAAAAAATCAGCCCATAAGTCGCCAGCATGGCCCCCAGCACCTCCGGAAGTGCCCGGCTCGAATAGACACCCCAAAATGCGCCGCCACCCAACAGGAGCACGGAAATCCATGCGCTGCGCCGTTCCGCGCCGATCATCCGGGCAAGCCAGTACATTCCCGCAAGCCCCAATCCCGATATAAACCCCAGAACTAGATGACGTAACGGCAGGCCGCCGGGCACAGTTGGTGCAAGAAGAAACGATAATCCCGGAGTGTGCCATGAATACCATCGCCCCGCGCGCGAGTTGCCGCTAATGTGCACACGTCCCGGCTCAATTCTATCCGGGTTGCCGAAATTGTTGCGGAGGTCGAGATCGTGATCGGCGTATAGACTGTTTGCCTGAATCAGGTAATGGCCCTCATCGCCGGAATGCTCTCCCACGGAGTTGGTAAAATAAAGGCCCACGCTTCCATAGATGAGCGTAAACAAAAGCAGAATGGCAGCCCAGTCGCACCACTGATCTCGCAAGCACGAATTTCCCGCCCGTGGCGCCCGGTACACGCCCATCAAGGCCAAAGCCATGATTGCCGGAACCCCGAAAAAAAGCCCGTTAGCTGTAAGTCCCGGGGAAAAGGGGAACAGGAGCAGACAAACCATGACCAGCAGAACCAGCCAGCTCAGGCGAAACCGGATGCTGGAAAGGATGCTGATGCTGACCTCACGCCTCTGCGACAGCGCAATCCGGATATTCGCCGCCAGAATCAGGGCGCCCACGCCAAAACAGGCCAATATATGCCATGGGAAACAAAGAATGATCCGGTCGGGGACATTCCTCAGGAGAAATACGGAGCGCCCCCATGACAAGGCTGAAAGCCACACCAGCATTGCGCCGGCAATCAGCGTCGCATCGGCAATTCTGTAAAAACGCGCACGATCAGCTATAATTGCCGGGCGGCTTTTATACGCTGGTGATCCATCTTTTTGTGCGGCACCATTGACAGCATTCATGACCTAGCCCTGGACCGGCGGCGACGGCAGCTTCGGCAACCGCTTCCGGCGCACCTGGTTGCGCGGCGGCTCAGCAAAAAGCTCCATCTGGCTGCCACGCAAAAAACCGTAAGTTTTAAGAATGCGGATGGTTTGCAACACGTCGGACTGCTCGTAGTTGTGCCCGAGGTCCACCCACCCGATCAGATACGCGAGCATCGTGTGGAAGGAAACCACCCCGTCCACTCCGTGATCGCGCAGCGCATGCAGCGCCTTCTCGCGCAAATCGCCAGCCGCCGGCAATTGCGGCAGACACAATACCGCCGCCGTGGCACCACCACCGGTCCGCTCAGCCGCCGCCCGGCGCGCGGCGGACTCGGCAAAACGCAACAGGTCAGGGGCGGCGTCAATCGTGGACTTGTAAAGCCGCCCGGTATGCTTGCCGCTAATGCTGACCAGCGCCCGCGCCACCCCGCCAAAATCATCAGTGGTCCAAAACATGTGAGCGGGAATACGCGATTCCTCCACCAGCGGGTTCAGAATCAGCAGATCAATATCCGCCTCCGGCCCCGCCCGCAGGAAACGCCCGGGCGCAGGATGATTGCCGGGCTGCGTAACGAAATAACCCAGCGCCTCGAAATACTCGCGTACAATGGCCTCATTGACAGACGACATTCCAGATCTCCTCCAGAACCGGATCTGGCACTTCGCACCCGAT
>JBAXJV010000516.1:0-1981 GCA_037137675.1 bacterium
CGCGCTGAGGGCGCCGAACTGGCACCACCGCGTATAGGCTTCTTCATTGCGTCCGCCCATGTGGCCGCCGATATCGTGCGACCAGAAGAAACACCCGACATTGCCCGCCGTCGCGGTGAAGGGAACTTCGAAGGCCAGCATATCCCAGCCGGTGCCGGCATCACCGGAAAAATGGATCGGATGACGGTGGTCGCCCCACCCACCCCAGCGGCTGAAGGTTTGGCCGCGTTTGCCGCCCTGCTTCGCGCAGCGGTAGTAGTAGTGATTCAGCCAGGCCAGATTCTTGACGTCCCGCAGACTGCGGGTATACGGCGACTGCTGCCAGTCCAGCCACCAGAAATCAACCCCTTCCTTTTCCCGCGGCGTGTGGGTGTGCCGGTAAAAGGTTTCTAGATAGTTTCGGTCGCCGGCATCAAAGGGCAGTGTTTTCTTTGATTTTGGATCGGCCCCCATGCCGCGCATGAAGGCCGAGTACATGGCCTCATGCGGCTGAACCCCGTCCGCCGGGTGATCGTTGAGCGTCACATGCACGCCTTCCTTGTGGAACCACTTCAGGAGCGCCTCGGCATCGGGCAGGAGCTTGCGATCCCAGGTGAAGCCCGTCCACACCTGTCCTTCAGCGGGGGCATCCGGGCCGAAGGCTTCGCGCGGGTGGGTGATGTGCCAGTCCATATCCATCACCATCATATCAAGCGGGAAATCCTTTTCGGCATACTCCGTCACAATCTGGCGGTAATCCTCCGAGGTGTAGGCCCAATAGCGGGAATACCAGGAGCCCAGCGTGTAGCGCCGGGGCAGCGGCGCCTTTCCGGCAATCGCAGCAAAGGCCTGGAAGGCCGCGCGGTAATCGTTGCCATAGCCGAACAGATACCAGTCGCTCCCGCGCTCACCCCGGCTGCTGACCCAGCCGTCCTTCTGCAACGGGCCAGTGGAGTCATCAAGAAGATACCAGCCGTCACGGGACAGCAGGCCCTCCTCCAGGGCGCGGGCTCCGGTCCACCCGTCTAAGGTTTCCGCCGTGCCGCCCAGGTTGGCGCGATTACGCTGGCCGGGCTTCCATTCAACCCAGCGCTCGCCGTGGCGGACGCGGGCGCTGAGATTACGCGGACCCAGCGCCTTGCCATCCGGGCGGCAGCTCAGGCGGATGGCGCCGGTGTCGATCACAATCCGGCCACCGTCTTCCGTCATCTGGAAATCAGGACAGCGCGCCTCGCGGTGGATGGCAAAGAAGGATGGCTCATCTACAAACGTGCCCTGCGGGCTGTGCTCGATGCGGATGCAGTGGGGATGAATCACGGTGAAGCGGGCGCCTTCCCCCACGGTGATCGGATTGGTATGTCGTTCCGCACGGGTTGTCAATGCCGTCATCATTCGATTCCTTTCCAGACTCCAGAACTTGCAGACACAAAAACCATCATCCCAGGCCCGGCGCCTTCATAACAAACGCACAAATACGCCACTCTGCGCATGATCTTCCCTTCGGTGAGAACGATACCGCCCACGTGGCTTTTTTGCATCCCTGTTTCAGAAGGTCAGTTGCGTATGGATCATCTGGTCCTGCATGTGTTCCAGCACGATCGTACCGGGAATCTGGGCGCGCATCACCCGCTGGTTGTCGACGATCATGCAGTGACCCTGATGGCATGTCTGCCGGCCAACCGGGCCCAGGGCATTGGCGGAAGTGAAGCCGGAGTAAGGACAGTCCTTCTCGTCGAGGATCGCCGCGGTGTTGAACACTCGCGGACGGTTCTCGGCATACCGCGTGCGTCCTTCAACGGTCAGCAAGTCAGCGCTGTGCAGCATAGCGCCGATCTTCCCGCCCCCACCCGTGGGACAAAGCCGGTAATCAACGTCCCGGTCAAACAGATCCTCGTGCAAACCGTCAATACCGCCATCGGCACAGATGATGAGGGCACAGCGCACCCCGTTGATCTCGACGATGTCGCGTTCCCGCGCACCCGGCGTCAGGCATGCCGCCAGT
>JBAXJV010000517.1:0-1978 GCA_037137675.1 bacterium
ATTCCGTGCCGGGAAACAGAACCTTAGCCACACATTGGGGCTAAACCTTCCGGTTGAGTCCGGCTCCCGGTTATGACATATTCCGCGCATGTCAATTGGCCTTGGTTTTCAGCCCGGGATTGAAACGCTGCTTACCTGTCATCGTGACTGGCTGGTCGGGCGGCGGATCGGGCTCGTGAGCCATCTGGCCGCAGTTGACGCTGAGGGGCGCACCAGCGCTGAACGGTTGTGGCATGCGCCGGGGCTGCGTCTGGCGGCGCTGTTCGGTCCGGAACACGGGTTTGCCGGCGCGGCGGGCGCCGGGGAAAACTGCGACGATGCGCGGCATCCGCTCTGGAAAATTCCGATTCACTCGCTTTACGGTGCTACCCGCGCCCCCACGCCAGCCATGCTGGCGGATATTGATCTGCTGGTTGTTGACCTTCAGGATTTAAGCTGTCGTTGCTACACCTATGTTTCCACACTCTGTGGCGTGCTGGAAGCGGCGGCGGCGGCGGGCAAGCAGGTCATCGTTGCCGATAGACCGGTTCCCTTGCCACGTGTATCAGACGGCCCGGTTACGGATCCGGCCTTCCGGAGTTTCGTGGCTTGCACTGACCTGCCGCTTTGCTACGGCATGACCCCCGGGGAAACCGCGCAGTGGTTCCAGCGCCGGCATCTGCCTGCCGTTGCCTTGAGTGTTGCACCGCTGCGCGGTTATCGCCGCCCCGCCGCGCGCGGCGCGCACTGGCCGCCGTGGCGCCGCCCGTCGCCTGCCATCGTCTCCTGGCCTGCCGCACAGGCTTATCCCGCACTGGTCGCCTTTGAAGCGCTGGGCGCGCTGGATCATGGCCGCAAAACTGCGCGACCTTTTTCCAGTTTTGGCGCGGAATGGACCGATGGCATGAAGCTTGTCCGGCATTTGTCCGCCAAGCCGCTGCCGGGCGTTGTCTTTCAACCATATTGTTACGCCAGCCACCCCGGACATGCCGACAGCCATGCGATCAACGGTGTGCGCATGTGCGTCATCCGGCCACATGAATTCCGTCCTGCCCTCACTTCCGTAACAATCATCCACGCGCTCCAGGAGTTATACGGCATTGAGCGCGTCTGGGCCCCGCAGCACAGCCGACCAGAGTTTTTCGATAAACTCTTCGGGACCGACACCGTTCGCAAGGCGCTGCTGGCTGGCGATGCCCCCAGCGCCATCGCCGCCCGCTGGACTCCGGCCCTCCGCGCCTTTGCCGAATCCCGTGAGGAGTGCCTGCTATACGGAGGATGATTTTTGTAACGGCTTACGCTGGCATCCCACAGGGTCGCCAAGGCTGTAGCGGTTTAGCTGGAAAGGGCCCTGCAAATGGATGAAATAAATGAGTATGATGTTGTAGTTTGCGGTGGCGGTCCGGCGGGTATTGGCGCAGCCGTTGCCGCCGCACGCAGCGGTGTGCGCACATTGCTCATCGAACAGCTCTTTCAGCTTGGTGGCGTCGGCACCGGCGCCAACTGCCCGTATTTGTGTGATTCCGCCGGCGGACCGCTGCTCGACGAAATGATCACAGTCCTGCAGGTCCTGGGCGCGGCGCAAATCAATTTCGATCCCGCGCGGCATCATGCGCCAGGCCGCATCAACTTTGAGCCGGATACTTTTAAGGCCCTGGCTGCCCGTACTGTGCTGAAGGCGGGCGCCGTGATCCTTTATGGAACCGTTGTTTCCGAGGCCTGTATGGAGGGCAATCTGATCACAGGCGTGTTCGGGGTTAACAAGTCCGGCCGGCATCTTTTCCGTGCCCGGGTCGTAATAGATGCCACCGCCGACGGTGACGTAGCCGCAGCGGCGGGCGCTGAATTTGTCAAAGGCGACCCTGCGGATGGTCGCCTGCAGCACTGCAACTTCTGGTTCGGCATGCAGGGGGTGGACCGCACGCGTGCTGAGCGTGAGTCGCTGGCGGCGGATGAGATCAAGCGCCGGGTTCTGGTGGCGCTGTCAGAAGGCCGCATT
>JBAXJV010000518.1:0-1969 GCA_037137675.1 bacterium
CGGTGCGGCGCTGGCAGCGCGCCCGCATCGGTGAACTCTGGCAACTGGATGCCTCGCCCCATATTTGCGCGCGCCAGCAAGCCGGTGGCGGATGGGGCTACCAAACCGGTGCCCGTTCAGAGGCGAACCTCTCCATTAGTTTGTGGCAGATCGAGGCTTTGCGTTGCGCCGTGGCGCAGGGGTGGACGCAGGCACGGCCGAATCTTGAACGCGGCCTGCGCTGGGTGGCAGGCGTGGCGGCAGATGACGGCAGCTTTGGTTACCAGAAAAGCGGGGATACGCCGGGAAGCGCTTCTCAAACCCTGACTGCAATGGGTGCCATGAGTCTTCTGGATCCGGTTTATGCCGGGATGGTTTCTCCAGCGCGGCGTCAGGCCATTAAGGCTCAATTGCAGAAGCTGTCGGAAACTCCGGGGCCGGAGCTGGATTATTACCGCCGGTATTTTCTGGCTGCTGCCCTCAAAAAAATTGATCAGGATCCGGCCCGTCGAGGACTGCTGGCACTCCGTCATGAGCTTGTGGCCAGACAAATCAAACGTGGCGTCGAGGCCGGCAGCTGGAAAGCTGATGACCGCTGGGGCTCCGTTGGCGGTCGCATATACGCTACCGCGCTGGCCTCATTGTCGTTGCGTTGAAAGCTCTGTCGAGCAGAACTATCGCCGCAGTTGAGTTGCATGGTCGCGCCACGGCCTCTTTCAAAGCCGGCCTTACGGATTCATGCGAACGTCAACCCGGTAAAGAACAAAAGGCGTTTGTTGTGGCAGGGAACTGGTGTAGCACATTTCACTGCCGGTGCCCGTGATGTTGGAGAAAGCGGGATCAATATTCCAAACTGCGGTCAGGAGATTCGACGAATAAAACAAGGTGTATTGCCGGTCGAGTGCGCTAGGCCATTGAAGCACGAATTTCCCATCTGACACCGCCGCGAGTTGGTTGAAGCGCAGGCAACTCTGGTAATTGGTTGGCACGGTTCCGGCGACATATTCCTGCCAGGTACGCATGCCGTCGGCATCGGCGTCGCGCATGGCCAGATCATCGCCGTTAGTGGTAACGGTGTAATATTGAGCCAGCCACCAGAGCGGCACGGCATTGGTCGCGGTTTGGGCGCGGAATGTCGCGTAGAATTGGCCGTCAGAGGTCACCTCGTCCCAGTGATGGGTGTAACTTGTCATCCCGGCTACGCCTGCCACAACCCCGTCGTTGGTGTAGATTTCAGCGATTTCATAGTAATTGGAAGCTGTAACCGTGAATGACGCACTCCGCCACCCCGGATACAGATAGACAGTCACCGGTATGTTAGGCAGCACTCGACCGCCCGGTGACGAGGATGCAGTGATGACGGCAGAGACTGGCAGGTCCGCTTGCATTATTGCGGAGTTGGAGCTGCTGCCGTCCATATTTTCTGCGCGAATGCGATAATAGTAGGTTTCGCTTACCGACAACGACAAGCCGGTCACGACATGCGAATAAACCGCACCCAGCGGCAAATTGCTGTAGGTGCCGATGTAATTGGCTGGCTCAAAGCCGGCGCTGATTGATACATCGAGATTATATTGAAGCGCGCCTGCAGAAGATTGCCAGCGGGCCGTAAAACTGTTGAGGGTCAGGTTCGTTGGCGTTTTAACAGCGGGCGTCTCTGGTTTGATGTGGAAGATATTTTCCCATTGATTGGAACTCGTGACGCGGACTAATTGATACCAGCCATTGCTGCGGTCATCAGCCGCATTGAAGAAAATCGGTCCGGTTGCTTCGGCATAATTCACGGCGTTCGATCGAATGGCGGCACGCATTTCCTGAACAGTGCCGGTGCCGCCGGTATCCTTCAGCGCTCTGGCGGCCAGCCAGAGTGCATCATAGGCGTGGAGGGCATATGAGCGTGGCCTGGCGCCGGTTTTAAGCTGAATAGCGTCACTGACTGTGGAATACAAAGCATTGGTATAGTCATCGGGTCCGCTGCAAACAAGTTGTG
>JBAXJV010000519.1:0-1969 GCA_037137675.1 bacterium
CAAGCCCGATCATCAGGCCCACGCCGCGCACTGATTTGACGTGTTCGTATTTGCCGACAAACTCGCCCAGCACAGCCATGAATTCTTCGCCCGTAGTGGCGGCGTGCTCGACAAGCTTCTCCGCCTCGATCGTGCGAATCGTGGCAAGCGCCGCAGCGCAGGCCAGCGGGTTGCCACCGAACGTGCTGGCGTGCTTGCCAGGCTGGAAAACGTCCGCGAGTTTACGCCCGGCGACGATCGCGCCGATCGGAAATCCCGAGCCGAGGGATTTCGCCAGCGAGAAGGCATCCGCTTCCACATCGGCGCGCTGGTATGCGTACCAATGACCGGTGCGGCCCATGCCACACTGAACCTCGTCAAAGAGCATCAGCAAGCTATGCTCGGTGCAAAACTTGCGCACAGCCTGCAGGTATTCAATGTCTGCAGGAACAACGCCACCCTCGCCTTGAACGGCCTCGATCAAAACGGCGGCCGTACGCGGCGTGACAACCTTTTGCAGAGCATCGAAGTCATTGAACGGTACGTAGGCGAAACCTTCAGGCACGGGCTCGAAGCCGTCCTGATACTTTGTCTGCCCGGTCGCCGCAAGCGTGGCGAGCGTGCGACCATGGAAGGAATTCTCCATTGTGATGACTTCGTACTTACCCTGATCGCTGCCCCACAACCGTGCCAGCTTGATCAGCGCCTCGTTGGCTTCGGCGCCGGAGTTGCAGAAGAAGCACTTGCCGGCCATGGAAGTATTGATCAAGGCCTCGGCCAGCTTCGGCTGCATGTCGTTATAGAAAAGGTTGGAACAGTGCATCAGCTTAGCAGCCTGTTCGCGAATAGCCGCGACGACCGCCGGGTGACAGTGACCAATGTTCTGGACGGCGATGCCCGACATGAAGTCGAGATAGACCTTGCCATCTGCGTCCCATACACGGGTTCCTTTGCCTTTGACCAACGCCAGATTCTGGCTGTAAGTCGGCATAACGAATTGTTGATACTTCTTTGCAATGTCAGTGGTTGTCTTCATGCGATGATCTCCGTTCCTACTCCTTTGTCCGTGAAAATTTCCAGCAGCAGCGAGTGAGAAAGGCGTCCGTCAATGACGTGAATCTTCTTCACTCCTGCTTCCAGCGCCTCCACACAGCTGCGGATCTTGGGCAGCATCCCGCCCTCGATGACGCCCTGTCGAATCAATTCCTCGACCTCCTTGATGTGCAGGGTGGACATCAAGGAAGCTTCGTCGGCACGGTTACGCAGCAAGCCGGGCACGTCGGAAAGATAGGCCAGCTTCCATGCACCGAGCGCCCGCGCAATAGCCGCAGCGGCATCGTCGGCATTGAGATTGTATATATGCCCGTCGGGACCGCGTCCAAGCGGAGTGAGCACCGGCACACCATGTGCTGCCAGACAGTCACGCACAGGCGCGGCGTCCACCCCTGTAACTTCTCCTACATAGCCCCAGTCCAAATCGGCGCCGGTCGTTTCGTCGCGGCCTGCACGCCGGATCACCTGAAAAACCGACGGTCCATCCACGCGTCGCGCTGGCGCACCCAGACGGACAAGCGTGGCAACCAGGTTTGCATTGATCTCATCGCGCAGCACCCGGTCCACAATTCCGATCGCAGCTTCGTCGGTCACACGCAGGCCCTTGACAAATTTAGGCGCCAGACCGGCTTTCTGCATGGCGCGGGAAATTGCCTTGCCGCCTCCGTGAATGATCACCGGGCGCATGCCGACACAGGCCATAAAGGCAACATCGAGCATGATGTTGTCAACCTGGCGCTGGTCTTCCATCGCGCTACCGCCAACTTTGACTACGATTATCGCATCCTGAAAACGCTGGATGTAAGGCAGCGCCTCGATCAGGACATCGGCTTTGGCAATCAAATTTCGCATGGGTCAGGTCATGTATTCCGCGTTGATAGCCACATATTGAGCGCTCAGGTCGCAGGTATAAACCGTGTAAGCGCCGGCACTGCCG
>JBAXJV010000520.1:0-1964 GCA_037137675.1 bacterium
GACACAAGGGCAATAAGAACAGGAACCAGCATGGACCCCAATACCGGTAGTTCGCGTTCGGTCAGCATTCTGATCCCGGTCTTCAATGAAGCCCGGATCATCAGGCAGACCCTGGACGAATTGTACGCCAAGTGCCTGAACCGTCTGCCCGACTTCGAGCTGTTGATGCTGGAGGACGGCTCCAAGGACGATACAGCCGCGGTTCTCAAGGCCTGCGAGTCCGCCTACCCGAACCTGGTGGCGGTCACCGATTCCAAGCGCATTGGCTACGCGGCATCGGTCAAGCGCGGCATCGCCATGGCCAAAAAGGACTGGATCCTGCTTATGGACGGCGACGGCCAGATCGAGCCGGAGGATATCTGGCTGATGCTGAAATCGCCGATGGACTGGGATGTCGTGAGCGCCGAGAAGTTTCCCCGCTGCGACCCCTCGTATCGCATCATCGTCTCGCGCCTGTTCGACGTGGTGACCGACGTGATCCTGGGTATCCACATCCGCGATATCAATTTCGGCTTCAAACTGATGCGCGCCGACGCCGCCAAGCGCCTGGCGCCCCAATGTTGCAAACTGGGTGAGATCTACACCGCCGAACTCATGATGCGCTTCGTGTACGCCGGTTACCGCCTGCAGCAGATGCGCGTGCGGCACCGCAAGCGTACCACGGGTTCTGTCTCGCAGGGGGTCCCGCCGAGCGTGCTGCTGAGAAAGTCGTGGAAAGCCTTTAGAGGACTCTTGGAACTACGCAAGGAACTGACATCGGAGAAAGCGCCAACGCCATGATCATTTCGAGAACACCGTTCAGGGTCAGTTTTTTCGGAGGGGGCACCGACTATCCCGAGTTCTACCGCGAACACGGCGGGGCGGTTCTGTGCAGCACGATTGACCAGTACTGCTACCTGTCGATTCACGCGATCAGCCAGTTTTTTCAGTACCGCTTCCGCGCCAGCTATGCGAAGACGGAATTGGTCCAGGACCCCCGCGAGTTCAAGCACCCGTTGATCCGGGAATGCCTGCTGCACCTGGACATGCGGGAGACCCTGGAAATCGCGCATGTGTCGGACCTGCCGGCCCGCACCGGCCTGGGCACGTCGTCGTCCTTCACGGTGGGACTGCTGCATGCCCTGCATGCCTTGCGCGGCGACCGCGTGACCGGGGAGGACCTGGCCCGCGAGGCGATCCTCATCGAGCGCGAACGCGTCGGCGATGCCGGCGGGCATCAGGACCAGTACGCCGCCGCCTATGGTGGGTTCATCCGGATCGACTTTGCGGACCATCATGGCGCCATCGTGCGTCACCTGCCGATCAGCGCCATGCGAATCCGGGAGTTGGAAAGCTACCTCATGCTGTTCTACCTGGGTCACGAGAAGTCCGCCGATGGCGTTGTCAGCGAACAGCGCAAACGCACGGCCCAGAACATCACGGCTCTGCTGGAAATGGCCCAGATGGTAAACGTGGCGGAAAGCATCCTGATCTCGGGGTCCGACCTGAAGGAATTCGGGCGGCTGCTTCACGAATCGTGGCAGTTGAAGAAGAGCCTGTCGAGCGGGATTTCCAACAGCGCGATCGACAGGGCCTACGCCGCCGCCCGCGCGGTCGGCGCGGTCGGCGGAAAGTTATTGGGCGGAGGAGGCCGCGGATTCCTGCTGGTCTTCGCCGCGCCGGAACATCACGGCGCCATTCGCGAGCGGCTGGCGAAACTGCGGGAGGTCAGCCTCACGTTCAGTTCCCACGGTAGCGAAATCATTTTCCGCACGCCGGATCGCGGTATCCCGCGTTGATTGCCTGGCGTTCGTCCATAGGAGGTCAAATTCCTGCCTGTCGGAGGCAAAGAGCTTGGCTGCCTGGGTGGACACGCCCACCCAACTACCTGCCGCATTCGTGAATATATATACCGCGCCGGCAGTGTTCGTGCCGTCCGCACAGGACTTATTAGCTCCCGCGGCGCAAATTCCACCATTTGCGCT
>JBAXJV010000521.1:0-1961 GCA_037137675.1 bacterium
GCCGAGCCGGTGGATGGACCGAACTGCCGCCGGATTCTGGAGCTGGCGCGCCGGCACCGGATCACCGTTCTGGTTGGCTTTTTAGAGCGGAGCGGCGATGCCATTCACAACAGCATGCTGATCGCGCGCCCTGACGGAACCTCCAGCGCGGCGAGAAAGCATGTGTTAACCCCCGGCGAACTGGCGGCCAGGTTGACGCCGGGCGAACGTGAACGCGACATCGTCGAGATCAATGGTGTGCGCTGTGCCATCATCATCTGTGCCGATGGTGGTATTGAAGGTTTGCATGAAGATCTGCGCGCCAGGAGCGTTGATTACCGTCTTTGTCCGACGGGCGGTGGCGGGAAGATAGGCGACATGCTGCACGCTTCGGACTTACTGACCGTGGACGGGCGTGCCCGCTATATTGAAAACCGTCCGCGGGTATTCAAGACGGAAGCGATTCTTGATGAGAAGGAATGCCCCTGCACCGGCTTTGCCTCCGCCAATGCCCTGGGGCCGGTCGGGAGGCAGACCTGTCATCAGGGGCACTGCATGATTGTCGACAGCCAGCGGGTGATGCGCGCGCAGATCACCGGAACGATTGTGCTTGAACATATGCAGGACCAGCTGATCCACGCGCAGTTGAACTTCTAAGAAAGTAACCACCATCGTGTATCGGGTTGAGCCGATCTGAGACATGCAGAATCAGACGCGTCAGTTTCAATGGATTAACACAGAAATAATATATGGGCGCCATGAACGGATTACAACGGACTCTGGGCTTCATCGCAAACCAACCTGTCGACCGGACGCCCTTTCATCCCATCATCATGCGCTGGGCTGCGCAATATGCGGGAATCAAGTATCGAGACTTCTGCACCGACTACCGTGCGAAGTGCGAGGCGATGATCAGGTGTGCCGACGATTTCGAGCTGGATTGGGTGACGGTGATGTCCGATACCTACTGCGAGGCGTCGGCGTTCGGACTCCAGATCGAGTATCCAGAGAACGACCTGCCGGTTGATGTCGCCGGACATCTGCAGGATCTGGAGGCTGTGGCCAGGTTGCAGCCGTACCGGCCACAGGAGCAGCTCCGTTGCGTGAACCGCATCAATGAAGTGGCTGAATTCAAACGGCGGGTGGGCGATAAGTATTTCGTCCTCGGTTGGGTCGAGGGGCCGGTGGCGGAGTATGCGGATATCCGGGGCGTGACGGCAGCCGCAATGGATTTTCTGGACGATCCTGAGACGGCGGGCAAGGCTATGGAGGTGATTGTTGAAGGTGCGCTGGAGTTTATTACTTTGCAGGTGAAGGCGGGTGCACACTGCATCGGGATCGGGGATGCGTTCTGTTCGCAGATCGGGCCGAAGCTGTATCAGCTTCTGGCCTTTGAGCGCGAAAAAAGGATGGTTGACCATATCCATAGCCTCGGGGCGCTGGCCAAGCTGCATATCTGCGGCAATACGCATTCCATTATGGAGGGGATGATCGCCACGGGGGCGGATATTATTGACGTGGATCATCTGGTGCCGAGCATGGTGCCGTTTGCGCATTTGCTTGGATCGCATCAGGTGTTCAGCGGCAAGACTGATCCCGTGAGCGTAATTCAGGATGGAACGCCGGACCAGATTGCCGCCGATGTCGCCGATTGCCGGCAGCAGGGAGGGGGCTGCGTAATTGTGTCAGCTGGCTGTGAAATCACGCCGGGAACGAGTGTTGGAAATATGCGGTCATTCCGGATGGCGGCTGCATTGACGTGAGAAATGGAAGATGAAGAATAAATCTATGACCCATCGCGAGAAACTGCAGAAAGCCCTCAAGCATAAAGACGGGCCGATTCCCATGGACTTAGGCGGCACTGCCGTCACGGGCGTCCATGTGTCGGTGGTGGCGGCTTTGCGTGAACATTATGGCTTGGAGAAGAGGCTGGTTAAGGCCATTGAACCATATCAGATGCTGGGTGAAGTCGAGGATGACCT
>JBAXJV010000522.1:0-1946 GCA_037137675.1 bacterium
CGACTTGCTCCATCAGTCTCACGGCATCCGGCGCCGCCATTCCCCGCTTGAGATCGTAAAAGCATTCGAAGGACAAGGACGTGGTCTGCTCGACGCGACTTGCGCACTTGCGCAGTCCGTCGAGAAAGATGGAGGACTCAACATCCTCCCGGCTAAGTTCAAAGAGCAGACCCATCCGGTGCAGGTGCGACGGAGTCTCGCTCATAAAGGTCCCCTGTCTTCCCCGCGTGAGGATAAACCCCTCTTCCGCCAGACGGGTAATAACCTTCTGCAACGTCACGGGACTTGCCCCGAAGTCACTCTGCAACTCGAGGCGCGTTGGAAGCCGGGAACCCGCCGGATAGCGCCCGTCCAGCATGCCGCTTTTCAGGGACTGCGTAATGTGCTCGGTCTGATTGTTATTGCGTTTCATACCCTTGCGATACTAGTCCAATAGATCTCATAATATCGATCTTTTGCTTTGACTATGTATCACGATGCGCTACACTGTATCAAATAAAAATGCGGAGGAGTAGCATGAATCGACTGGAACTCTGGCGCGCGGTGTTGGGGCTCATGGCGATAACGGTGATCAGCGCTCTGGCACCAGCGAAAGCGGCCGTTGTCACGAACACTCCCACCAGCGACGGGCAGGTGGCGACGAACACTTGGACCAAGGATTTCACGTCGACCAGTTTCCAGATCGGTCAGGGCGTCGCCCCGGGCGATACGCGCGCCTTTCTGAAATTCGATCTGAGCAACATCCCCGTCGGCGCAACGATCACCAGCGCCACCGTCCGTCTCTATGAGTCAGCAACCAACTTTTACGGCTACGGCGGCAGCACCCTCTACCGGATCAGTGCTACTTGGGACACCAACACGGCCGGCATCACGATCTACACCAATAACGCTACGTCGCTGGGAGGACTAAACCCGGACGCCATAAATAGTTGGGCGACAAGGGACATAACGGCGACTGTCTCCAGTTGGTACACGGGAAGTGTCTCCAACTACGGACTGGAAGTCAGGGGCATGGAAGGGTTTACACTAACAAGCCGCAGTTTCAACTCCTCCGAGAACGCCGCTAACAAGCCGCAGTTGGTCGTGGGCTACAGTGCCGGTTCGGCAAGCATTTCGAACACGGCGCCTACAAACGTAATAAGCACGTCAGCGTGCTTGAACGGCTATCTCGCATCAACCGGCGCCTTTGACACAGCCGTATTCGTCTACTATGGCCCGACGGATGGCGGGGCGAACGCGGCGAACTGGGCGAACACGAACATATGGCCCTCACCGCAAACTTCGGGCCCGTTCTCGCCCAACGTATCACTCCCGTCTGGCAGCGACATATTCTACCGCTATGCCGCGTCAAATGCGGCGGGGGTTGTTTGGGCGCCAAGTTCGGGATACTTGGTCACAACCAACGTGAGCATCTCCGTCAACCCCGCCGCGATCGGCGAGAATTCAGCGACGGGCACCTTCACGTTCGCGCGGCCTGCCACGACGACGGGTGGCGCCCTGACGGTCTACTTCACAATAGGCGGCACGGCTTCCAACGGCGTGGACTACAGTTCGCTCACCGCCACCAACATCACGCTGGCCGCCGGAGTCAGCAGCACAACCCTGCTGGTAAGGACCTTGGCGGACGGCATCGTTGAGGGCAACGAAACCGTCGACCTGACGGAACAGCCTGGAGCGTATGTCCTCAATGTCCCGGCGACCACCACGCTGATCATCGGCGACACGCCGACCGTCAGCAACCTTCCGCCGGCGGGTGTAACGGCCACTTCGGCCTCCTTAAACGGTTTCCTGAGCGGCGCCACCGATACAGCGGTGTACGTCTACTATGGCCCAACGGATGGCGGAACGAACCCGGCGAGTTGGGCAGCAACGGACGCCAGTCAATCCGCACCGCAAGGCGTGGGCGCCAAGTCCGCAACCGTGACGCTTCCGTCCGGCGGCGAGAC
>JBAXJV010000523.1:0-1943 GCA_037137675.1 bacterium
GTTCCAGCTTCACCTGCAAGGGAGGATATAACGAGCGCCATGAACTTCTGCGCAACGGTGTGCGCCTGGCGCGCAACTGGGGCGGCCCAACCAATGCCAAGACGCCTTTCGGGCACTACACGGAGAGCACATTCGGGGCGTTTGCCGCCCTGCCGACAGTTGACTATGTCCGCGCCACCTTCGTGAATACGACGACGGACGACCGCGACTGGTTTCCGGAGCAGGTTCCGGCCTTTCCCCAAGTGACGCCCGCCAGCGGGACGAACCTGAACTGGACACGCCAGGTGCTGTTCGTGAAGGACATCGCCGCAACCGGCCCCGCCTGGCTGCTTCTGCGCGACACGACGCTCGGTGGCCAGCCCACCGCCTGGCAATTCTGGACGCGCTCCGAAAAACTCGGCGCGAATTCCCAGGTGACAGATCCGGCCGCGTTCCTGGCCGACAAGCCGGGTTGGACTAATCAACCGGCCCGTGAACTGCCCATGGGCGAGCGCTACACCGCGCTAGGTCAATTCGGGGTGGACGTTGAATACCTGGTGGCAAGCCCGGCCAACACGCCGCGGCACACCCTCCGTTACGGCGGCATGATGCACTGGCCCTGGAGCCGTGTCGGCGAATACCAGGATCTGCTGCACCTGCAACTGCCGGGCGATGGCGTCTATTACGTGGCGGCGTTCCCACGCCTTCGGCAGGAGGCCACGCCGACCATGGTCGCTTTGGACGGCGGCAAGTTGATCAAAGTCGTCGGTGCATTTGGAACCGATTACGCCTTTCTGTCTACTACGCAGAGCGAGGTCTCGGCCGAAAGTGTGAGCGCCACGGGTACGGTCGCCTCAGTCCAGCTTCGCGAAGGGCTAAGCGTGCTGACCCTCGGGGCGCCAGGCGTGGTGCGATACAAGGAGTATGCGCTCACGATCGCCGCTGGCGGGGCCAGTCTGCGTATCGCGCCGACCGAGCTCACGGTCGCTTTGTCCGCGCCGTCTGCTGACGGACGGGTGACTGTCAACGCCGCCGATGGTTGGGCCGTGGACCCGGTCAGCAAGGGCGTCATCCTCGATAAAACCAATAAAACCGTTTACGCGCTCACCGTGCCCGTGGGGATGAAAGAAGTGAGATTGGTTCTCAAAGCTGGTAAGCAGTAAGCAGATGCCGCTGAACCGCAAGCCGTCCGTGCTGGTCGAGATGGGGCTCCAAGCCGATGGGGTGGCACGCCCTCTGATTGACGCGGGATTCGATTGGATGCCTGTCCTTTCGTGGACAATCCCGCCCGCCTGGCCACAGGCGCATACAACGTCCTTATCCTCGGACGCTACTCCCTGCTGCACAAGACCAAGCAGGAAGATCGGGCCTTCATGGCCGGGCACCTGGCCTTCTACCAGGAGCTGGCCCCGCATTTCGGGCTGCCGGAAAAACTGTCGTGGGAGTTTTAGCCGTTAGGATTAGACGTCGGCGGACATCGTTGACTTTGGGGAGCTGATTGACGTCCAAGTGACACTGGGCGCGGCAGAAATGAAGGGTTGAACACGCCTTTTCCTGCGGAGCTTCCTAACACTTTGTGGTATAGCGTATTGCTAAGGGCTGTATTGTTAAGGGCCCTGATTCCCCCGCGACAGGCATTTTGAAGGGCCTGAGAGTGGAAGGCGGGGGGCCGAGGTCGGCCAAGAGGCCACGCCGTCACCGGCTTGACACTCGTACGCGGGTTTGCTAATTCAGCAGCTAGATGTCCTTTTCAATTCTTCTGGTAACGGGATGGTGTCTCCGCGGAAGTGAAAACGCCGCAGAAGTGTTGCTGACTCTTCAAGCAACACAGTCCGTCCGTGTCTACAAGACTGCCCCAAAACTCCAATAAACTCATGCAAGCACCCAATCGCATAGCCCTGCTGGTTACCCTCACGTTCGCCGCCCTGCTCGCCGCCCCGGCCGCCTGGGCCTTGCCGAAGATA
>JBAXJV010000524.1:0-1921 GCA_037137675.1 bacterium
ACCGCCTCTGACGGCGGCAGTCACACGCACTCTTTTACAACCACCACGGACGGCAACCACACGCACCCGATTACCGTTGAAAACACCGGCGGCAGTGCGGTCGTGGACATGCGCCAGCGCTCCTGCCAGCTCACCTGGATCATCCGGATCAAGTAACCCGCAAACGGAATATTGTTAAGTGTTAAGGAAAACAAATATGATCATCAAGATATCTAGCAGAGTAATGGCGTTGGCGCTTTTGTTTGCTGTTCCGTTGGCGTTACATGCCACGCCGATCCAGCCAACCGTCATCACCAAATGGTATTCCGGCGTTAACGATGCCGCGACCCTTGGCATACAAACCGGTGCTGGCGGTCTGACCGGTCGGCATGTGCAATGGGAAGACACGGAAGTGAAGCCGACACACCCCGGGCAGATCATGGGATTGGAGCAAACGGTCGGCGTGATTCAATACCGTTCGGCGCCGCTCCTTCAGGGTCACGGTTTGTATTCCTTCAATGACGCCTTTGGCACGGATTCTGATCAGATGCCGTCCAACTCTGTGATTACGAGCGCCAGGCTGTGGCTCTACGTCACGTCGTTTGCGAGCACGCAAACCATTACCGTGGCCGGTTTGGCGCCGTTGAATCGCGACTGGATTGAAAACAGTGCCTGTTATTCATACCAGTCCAACTTCACGCCTTGGGTTGGTGGAACCTTTACAGGCGCTGTGCTGAAAAGTTATGCAACAATCCCAAATCCTACCGCTGTCGGCTGGATGTCCATTGATATTGCCGAGCCAATCCGTGACTACGTGACCAACGTAATCGGAAGTGTCGCGTTGTTGTCGCAGAACAATCAGGCGGCTAATGTTCAGAACGCATATTTTGCGTCCGACGAGAATGACAATCCAAAATGGGCGCCGGGCATGCGCTCGACATTCTGGCTATTGTATTCGCCGAACCGGCTGCCCGCCAGCGATATTTGGGCCCAGAAATTTACTGCGAATTGGGAGCGAGTGCTTGGAGTTGGCGTGACCATCACCAACTATCATCTGGATGTGGCCACCGATCCCAGATTTTACCAGACTGTAGGAATTTACTCTAATTTGGAAATGGGCGCGGCGCTTTCCTGCGTTGTTACCGGACTGACCGAAAACACAACTTATTATTACAGGCTGCACTGCCATCTCGGCCGAGTGGTCAGTTTCTTTAACGTGAATACGCTGGTGCAAACACGGCGTCTTCAGACGCTGGTGTTCCCGCCGATTTCTTCGCAATGGGTTGGCAATGTGGTCTCGCTGCTGGCGACTACGGAGTCAGGCTTGACTCCGACCTTTACCGTGGTGGACGGACCGGGCATCATAGCGGGCTTAAATCAGCTGAGCTTTAGCGGAACCGGAATGGTCAGCGTGGTAGCCAGCCAGTTAGGCGATCCCTTCTGGGATCCGGCGCTGCCCCCGGTGACGAATACCTTCCTGGTCTATAAGAATGCTCAGGCAATCACGAGCTTCACAGCGCTGGGAACGCATCGCAATACCGAGATTGTGCACATGAGCGCAACGGCATCGTCGGGGCTTCCGGTAAGTTTTGCGGTAGGGAGCGGGCTGGGAGTGATAACTTCCGGCAATATCTTGAGCTTTACGGGCACAGGTCTGGTGCAAGTGGTGGCCAGTCAGGCGGGCGATTTCTATTATCTGGCGGCAGCGCCGGTTACCAATGATTGCCCGGTCTATGGCACAGTGACTACAAACACGGGCAATGCCGGTATGGCGCTCTCCGGACTGTCGGTAGTCTATGACGGAACGCCGCATCCGGTTACGGTCGTAACCGATCCGCTAGGTTTGTCAAATGATGTCACCTATATTGATGATCCGGTCGTCGCGCCTGCTGGCAACACAAACCCGCCGGTAAACGCAGGCACTTACAATGTCTTTGCCTGG
>JBAXJV010000525.1:0-1915 GCA_037137675.1 bacterium
GGCTGCGGCTGGCGCTCACGACGTCCGTGGTGTCCACATCGGCCACCGTCAGCGCGCACAGCTCGAAGGCGCGCAGCAGGGAATCAAACAGCAGGGCGACTAGCGCCGCATTGCGCGCACAGACCGCCACCGCCGCCACTTCACTCAGCCCATGCGCCGCCGGTTCAGCCGCGGCCGCCAGCAGCAGCCGCACCTCAGCGGCGGTAATCGTCCGATGCAGCGTGCGCGGCACCCGCGGCATGCGCAACGCCGCAGCCAGGTCAGCGACGCCACCCTCCACCGCCAGCCAATTCAACAGCGCCCGCACCGCGGTAATCGCGCCTTTACGCGTCGCGGGTTGCCATTTCTCAGCCAACGACGCGCCCCACTGCCGCAGCAACAGCCGCGACACATCGCCCGTCGCCGTCACCTGGCGCTCAGCACACCATGTCACCCAGTGCGCCAGATGCCATTGATACGTTTTGACCGTGCCAGCCGACCAGCCGGCCGTTTGCCCATCCAGGATGAATTCCGAAATCGCGTCCGTTAATAGCATAGCCCACCTCCAGATAGGAGAAGGGCCGACAGCGCCACCGCTTTAACACAAAAAGCGACCGCCGTTGACCCGTAGTCAACATCAGTCGCCAATCCGGTCTTTTGCTCAATCTTGGCAGAGGCGCAAAGGATCGGTGCATGTCGAGAAAACACCGGTCACCAGCCCGCCAGGCTGATGACCGGCACCGGAGGACGAACCGCCTGATACTGCACGGCCGACACCCGCAGTATACCGCAGCCGCCCCCATCCCGCAACCCAGGACATTCCCTTACATGGCAGTCACCGACCAACGCCGCCCCCACTGGTTTTGGATGTACAACTCCATCATCGACGACTACGGCCCCGAACTCGGCCCGCTCGGGATCGCCGTCTATTGCGCCCTCGCCCGCCACGCCAACGCCGGCGGGGAGTGCTGGCCCTGTCTCAATACGCTCGCGCTCGAGATCCACGCCAGCCCGGTCAGCGTACGCCGCGCGCTGAAGAAGCTGGCAAGTAAGGAAATCCGGCTTTTGCGCATCACGCCGCGCGTCAGCCCGCGCGGCGTCTGGACCTCGAACCTCTACACGCTGCTGGACATGGAACTCGCCGTGGATGCGAAATCACGCAAAGACCCGGAGACGGCGGCTATCGTGGAAACGATTGGCCGAAATATGTGGGAGGAACGGGAAGAAGCTACCTCGTCTTCTGGTGAGTCTGCTTTAACGCTGAGGAGTCCTTTAAGTGACGTCTGTGAGAGTACCGGTACTCTCAGTGAGACAGGGGGTCCTCTCTGTGAGAGAGTACCCCCGATCAATGGGCCGAAACGTTGGCCCAACTCCGCCTGCAGATGACGCGCGGCGTCTATGACACCTGGCTCAGGGACACGACCGCCGAGCGCAGCGCCAACCTGCTCACCGTCTATGTCCCATCCGCCTACGCGCAGGACTGGCTGCATCAGCGGCTGCGCCGGCTCATCGAGCGCACCGTGACCAGCGTCTACGATGCCGAGCTAACCATCGCCTTCACCATCCGCCCTGCTGACCAGGGTAATCTAATCCCGGAGGAACCGCACCCATGACCGAAGCCAAACCCGTCTACGTCACTGAGCCGACCGCCGACCGCCAACCGCCGCCCTTCGCCCCTGGCACCTGGCGCCATGACCCCGCGCTAAGCCTCGATATCGCGACCCTCAAGGATCTCGCGCTGGCCGCCGGCGCCGCCGAGGTCGTCATCGTGCGCCAGCTCTGCGCCCCGCGCCTCACCTGGTACACCGCCGACGGCCAGATGCACGGCGTCAAGCCGCCCGGCGACCGCGCCGGCACCGTCGTGCTGATCACGTTCGCCGCCCAGGACGACGGCGTCGGCATCGTGCGCTTCACCACCTAACAACCCGCTGCCGCC
>JBAXJV010000526.1:0-1904 GCA_037137675.1 bacterium
CTCAGGCAGGAGTTAGAATTCAGATGCCTTCACAGCCACCGGCGGACTCGGCGATGCCGCCCTGCCACATTCGACAATGCGTGTCTCACTCCCGCTCCATCTGGCGGCTTTTACGCCGGTGGCACTCCTGACTCCTGAATTCTGAATTCTGAATCCTGATCTGAATACCTCCCCTGTACCCGTGAAAGTCGAAACTCCTCATCATCCCGACGGGCTTTATGTGCATGTGCCGTTTTGCGACGGCAAATGTCCGTACTGCGCCTTTTATTCCGTTCCGTTTTCGTCCGGAGGCGCGGAGGATTGGATTCGCGCCGTATTGGTGGAACTTGTTAGCGAACGGGCGGCGTGGCCGGAATTGCGTCCCGTGACGGTCTATATCGGCGGCGGAACGCCGTCACTTTTGTCGGACGACCTCTGGTCGCGCTTGAGCGAGGCGTTGCACAAGGCGTTCGATTTTTCGTCCGTTACGGAGTGGACCGTGGAATCCAATCCCGGTTCGCTGACCCCGGCGCGGCTGGCATGCTGGAAAAAGACGGGAGTAAACCGCATCAGCCTCGGTGTGCAGGCGATGGACGATGACATTTTGCGCCGGCTTGGGCGGAGGAACACGGTCGCGCAGGTGCGCGAAGCGGTTGCGGCGATCGGCGCGGCGGGCTTCGATAATTGGGGGCTTGATTTGATTGCTTGCGTGCCGGGCGTTGGACCGGCGCGCTGGGCGGCAACGCTCGATGCCGCGCTGGAGTTGCATCCGCAACACATGTCGGTATATGCGCTGACGGTGGAGGAGGGGGCGAAGCTGGCGCGGGAACAGGCGGCGGGCCGTTTTACGCCGCTGAGCGATGGCCGCCAATTGGCACGGCTGGCAATGGCTGAAGCACGGTTGGTCAAAGCCGGATTCACACGCTACGAGATTTCCAACTATGCTCTGCCAGGTTGCGAATGTCGTCATAATCTGGCGGTGTGGCGCGGCGGCGACTATCTGGGGCTGGGGCCGGCGGCGGCTTCGCACTGCGGCGGGCGGCGGTGGACCAACGCTGCCGACGTCGCTGCCTACGGCGCCGCGCTGATGCCGTCTGGCGCCAGGCCGGCGCTGGCGCTGCCGCGTGAAGTGGAAAGTTTGAGCACTGAAGCCCAGGCCCTGGACCGGCTGATCTTCGGCTTGCGCACGGCAGAGGGGGTGGGGCTGTACGAACTGGAACACCGCTACGCATTGCCGCCAGCAGGGGCGGTGCTCAGCCAGTGGCGGTCTACGCTATTGCAACTGGCTGGAATTGGCGTGGTGGTGGAGGCAAACGGCATCTGGCGGCTGACGGCGCGCGGGGGCGAAGTGGCGGATAGTGTTGCGGTTGAACTGATGGCGTAAGTGTGATATTTGTAAACACATCTTTGAGGCTCGTGCGGAACTACTGCAAGAGACGGGGGTGTCTCAGAGGAGTTGGGATGGGTTGAATGAAGAAATGGGCTTTGCTTGAAGAAAATCTGCTGGAGTTGATCCGGCGAACTTCCACGGATCTGCCTGCGGACGTCGAGTCTGCGCTACGGCGCGCCTGTGTGCGTGGCAAGACCGGCAGCCGCGCACGGGGAATTCTAGAAACTATTTTGACCAATGTCGCCGCCGCGCGTGAAAACGACCTGCCAATCTGTCAGGATACAGGCGCGCTATTGTTTTACTTTACTACACCGCCTGGAGTTGACCCGCTGGTGCTGATGGCGGCGACCCGTAAAGCGGTGGCGCAGGCCACCAGTGAAGGATTTCTGCGCGAGAATACGCTTGATGCTTTAAACAATGCGCCGTATCCGAACAACGTGGGCAATGGCGCGCCGGTATTTCATTTTGTACCCGGTGCGCGGGATACGATCAGCGTGCAGCTGATTATGAAAGGCGGCGGCTCGGAGAACATGAG
>JBAXJV010000527.1:0-1899 GCA_037137675.1 bacterium
GTTGGTGATCGAGTAGGAGTAATTGTCCGTTTCCATCCAGGATGCGTTGTTCGCATCTGTCCGGAAACCGTTTGCATAAAGTTCAACTTTGTCAGCCCTTAGCTCCATAACAAATGCCGCATCGGTAAGCACTGGTTCATTATTAACGCGGGTATTAACCCACTTGCCTATTGCAAGTTGCGCATAATTTGATTCATCACTGCTATCTTTTTTGCATCCGATGATCCCGAAAATACAGACGGCTAAGGACGCAAGCACTGCTGCGTTTTTCATATTGTTGACAACCTTCCGGTAGTAGAGACTGAAATTCGTCTGTTTATGCGATGTTTACACGAGCTCTCGTGAAGATCCTGAACGGTCGAAGAACGCACTCGCTGCAGGAATGAGACTAAACCCCCGGCAGATTGTCAAGAGTGCCGGGGAAACCCAAATGTGCGGCTAAGGTTCTGTTTCCCGGCACGAGATAGCCGCCTTGTTTAACGCGGATTGGTCATGCTCCATTTTCCAGCTAAGTGCTATTTGAGTGAAACTTCGGCTTCAGCATAGGATGCGTGCTTGCCTTTGAGGATGTCTGGCTATAGCATCCCTTGCCTGTTGGCAACAGGCGTCAGATATCGGGTAAGTTTGAAGGAGGGCGGCAATGACGGATCAATCTACAGTCAACGTGCAGGAGTATGGAGCCAGGGGTGACGGACAGGCGGACGATACCGGAGCGATTCGCGCCGCGATAGCCGCGTTGCCAGTCAAAGGCGGAGTGCTTTTCTTTCCGCCTGGCCATTACCTCACCGATACGCTTTATCCGCCCAACTTTACGACGTTCCTCGGCCATTCGGCATTCGGGTATCAGGAGTCAGGCGGGACCGTGATTTCCCCTTTCAAACCGCTTCAGCCCCGACTGGTGGATCTCAATGGCCGAAAGGGCGTTCGCTTGACCGGGCTGACGTTCCACGGGCGCGATATGGGTGAGGAAATGGCTGGCATTTACGCCGCCCGCGGAACAGAGCACGAGCAGCATATCGTTGTCGACAGCTGCAAGATTGAACACTTTTCCGGCTGCGGCCTGGCCATGAGCGAGTCGCATGTATGGTGTTTGCGTCATTCCATTTTTTGTTGCAACCGCCTCGACGGCGCGGATGCCTCCAATTCTTTTGACGGCTGGATTACGGACTGCATGTTCGTGGCCAATGGCCGCTACGGGCTCTCGCTTGGCAACTCCACCACCGTGAACGGGTGCCGCATCGAGCACAATGGCTGCGCGGGCCTCACCGTAAACAGGTACTACGGGCAGCATCTGCAGATTAACGGCAATCTATTCTGTTCAGAAAAAGGGCCGGCCATCGAAATCCTCGAAGGCAACGTCCGGGCGATCGCAATCACCGGAAACACGATCCGGATCAGCGCCCGAGGAGTGCTGGACAATCCTGACCGTGATTGCCATGTGCGGGTCGAGGGCGTGCAGGGGCTTGTCTTCACGGGCAACGCGCTGCATATCCTCTGGGCGAATACCCCTTCCTATGGAATGGTACTGCGCGGGCTGAAGGATTCGATTGTGGCCAACAACTCGCTGTTCAAGGGGGCGATGAAGGAACTGATCCGTGATTTGGGCGGCCACACGAACACGGTGATCGAAAACAATCCCGGCTCCTTGAAAGATCCGAAGGACACGGATTCCTAGAACTTCAAACTGACCTCGAGCACCGGCAGACAGGTATTGCTTCGTTACTGCTCAGGAAGTTCAGGAGGCGCGCCATCGGCCCAGTGGCCGGATGGAGTGGGAAATGAGAAATGGTTCAGGGGTCAGGCCGGATTTTTCCGATCTGAGATACCATCGTAATCTCAATCATAATCACTAGCGTCCCACAGGGACGCCAAGGCTGTAGCGGTTTAGGCTGTAGGCTG
>JBAXJV010000528.1:0-1880 GCA_037137675.1 bacterium
AGAATTCCGCTTTTGATCGCACACAACTTGTCCTCTTTTGCTCGCCCCGCGACACGCCGATATGCGCCGATATGCGCTGCCCAAATGTGCCGCTTAGCGGCGCTGGTTTCTCCCGGACAGCCACTTTTGAGCCGCAAAGACGGCTCGGCGAGACGCCTTGCCCTGCCTCGCGTACGATCACGCGGTTCTTGAGAACCAGACATGGGTAGGGCGAACCGTCACGGTGAGCCGCAGAGGCTGATAAGGTGGCTGTTTCGTGCCGGGAGACAGAATCTTAGCCGCAGATTGGGGGCTACTGGATATGCGCCCCTTGCTTTGACAACGCGTTTGACAACGCTGGCGAAATCGTTTGACAAAAACTTCAGGCGGATGTTATTTTACTGCTCTTTTTTCCCGCCAGTAGTAATCTTAAACGGACGGCTGGAATGGTGGAATTTTTCATGAATTTGGGCATCAAGGACGCTGTCGAACTGCTGGCGGTATCGGATGATACTATCTACCGCTGGATTCGCGATCAAGGGCTGCCGTGTCACCGCGTCAACGGGCAAAATCGTTTTAACCGCGTGGAGCTGCTGGAGTGGGCTACTGCCCAGGGCGTCAGAGTTTCGCCCACGATGTTTGCCACGCCGGACACGTCGGGCGCGATGCCTTCGACGTTTTCCGCCGCGCTTGCGTCGGGCGGCATTCACTACGGCGTGCCTGGCGCGAACAAGCACGCTGCATTGGCCGCCGCCATTGGCAAGATGCCGCTGCCGGAGGAAATGGACCGCGACCTTCTGCTGGACGTCATACTCGCGCGGGAATCGCTTGGCTCCACCGGCATCGGTGACGGCATCGCCATTCCGCATGTGCGCAATCCGATTGTGATGCGTATTGTGCAGCCGCTGGTGACGCTCTGTTTTCTGGACACGCCCGTCGAGTTTAACGCCGTGGACGGAAAACCCGTGCATACCCTTTTCACGATCGTGAGCCCCACGGTCAAAGCGCATCTGCATTTACTTGCACGACTGGCCTTTGCCTTGCGCCAGCCTGAGTTCGCGAGTTTGATCACGCGGCAAGTGGCCCGTGAAGAGATTCTGGCCTGCGCGTCTGATATCGAAGGTAAGGCGGCGGACGCTGGTCCCCGCGCTGAAGAAGGAAAAGCCAGGCCGTGACGCTGATTCTAACGGCACTGGCCATCTGGTTGGCGACGGGCGTGCTTTGTCTGGCGTTTGCCAGGCGTGCTGCTCTGGTTCAGGCGATCGGCCCCGCAGGCGCTGTGTTGGGCAGTCTGAGCGTGCTTTTCGACGCCGTCCGTGCACTCCTGACCGGATCCGTTGCCCGTCTGGATTTGCCATGGTCGCTGCCCGGTGCCAGCTTTGCGATCGGCATGGACGCCCTCTCGGCCTTCTTCATGCTGCCGATCGGCTTGATCTGCGCTCTGGCCGCCATCTACGGACGCACGTACCTGCGGCCATACGAAGGCCGCAAAGCGCTAGGGGCAGCGTGGTGCATGTTCAATCTGCTGGCTGGCAGCATGCTGCTGGTGGTGCTGGCGCGGAACGCCGTGCTTTTCCTGCTCGCATGGGAGGTTATGTCGCTTTCGTCATTCTTTCTGGTGCTGTTTGATGGCGAGAAAGCCGAGGTGCGTCGCGCCGGGTGGACCTATCTGGTGGCCACACACATCGGCACCGCTTTTCTGCTGGTGATGTTCGTCCTGCTCGCGCAGCCATCCGGGTCGCTGGATTTTGACAGCTTCGGCAGGATTGCCGGCACGCCCATGGCTGCCAGTCTGGCTTTCGTTTTGGCGGTGGTCGGTTTCGGAACCAAGGCTGGCTTCATGCCTTTTCACGTTTGGCTGCCGGAAGCTCATCCGGAGGCGCCGTCGCATGTGTCGGCGG
>JBAXJV010000529.1:0-1861 GCA_037137675.1 bacterium
CCGTGGCATCCAGCCGTGCAAGCGACAGGTCCAGACGTGAACCGGCCCACCCGCAGGTCAGGATCAATACCGGCAAAAGACACAGCAGATACGTCAATCGCTTCACTCCCACGGCCCGCGACTCGACAGGCTGACCTGCATTGGCCATCTGTATCGCTTCGAACGGGCAGGCGTTTTCGCAAAGCCTGCACTTCACACATTCGTCAGGCGTAATTGTGACATGCCACTTTGAAAGCCGCGACGTCCAGTTCAACAGCACACCGAACGGGCAGAGAAACCGGCAGTAAGGGCGCGCCACGAAGACACCAATCAACAGCAAAAGGACGCCGGCAATGACCATCGGAAATTCGCCGCCGAACCGGAAAAACGCCACAAACGGATCGAAGCGACAGATGAGATAACTGATCCCGGCACCGGCCAGCAGCACAGCCAGTCCCAGATAAATATAGGGGAACAGCCCCAGCACACGGCTGAGCCACGCGGGAATCCTGACAGGGAAAAGCACGGTAAGATCCTGTATCGCGCCCAGCGGGCAGACGGCCGCACAGAACACCCGCCCGAACAGGAGTGAAAATATCAGCGGCAGAATAAAAAACGCCGCCGCCGATAACGGCAGAACGTACCCGCCATCGAACGCCCACAGGGTTACATTCTGAATCGCTCCGACCGAACAGACACAGCCTTTGCGCCAGAACCCGAAATACAACAGGCAAAACAACCCCAGCAGAAAAACGCCCCGCCGTGACCGCTGCTTCAAAACCAACCAGGCCGCCAGACTCAACGCCAGCGCCAGTACCGCCACATCAAGTGCCTCAAGCTGCAAGCTCCGCGCCGCCGGTTCGGTAGCGGACGGCATCGTGTAGCCGCCCCCGATCTGGGGTTTTGGAAACCGGTTTTCACCGGAGGCGCTGAGCGTGGCGAAAAGCAAAAGCACCATGCAGAGCGTAATTCTCACGTCGGCGTTCCCTTAAGCCCTGGCTTGAAAAGGTAGGGAGCGTCTGCTGGCACCCTGCGAAACGCGCCGGAAGGACAATTGCGCGCAATCGAGCATTGATTGCAGTTCACGCACCGGTCATGCCGGACCTGCAGCACCAGCGATCCGTTGCCGAACGCCCCGCAGCTTTTGACGCAACGCCCGCATCCGATGCAAAGCGGCTCATCAATAGTGTATTCGTAATACGGCTCATCAACGAACTTGCGCCTGATCGCACCTATCGGACAGATCTGGTTCTCGGCTGCGCTGGTCAGCGCTCCCGCGCCGGGCTGAAAGAACCCGAAACACAACTTACAGTAGCCGCACATCTCGAAGCGATGCACACACTTTACCGCCGAAAGTGGCAACACGCAGCTGGTTGCACACTTGCCGCAGTGGATGCACTTGGCCGGATCAAGCTGCCACACGGTTCGCTGCGAGCTCACCGCTCCGGCACGCCGGGCATCGGGTTCCTGACATGTTGTGACCTCAGGACACCCGCCACAGGACTTACCACCCTTTGGCCCGCCCGCCTTTGAACAGAAGTGGCGCCTGGCCACCGCCACCCCAAAGCAACCCAGCCCAGCCAGAAGCAAGCCGCGCAGCGCTCCTCTCAGGAAATCACGCTGGCTCACATCGCGCGCTTCTTTTTTCACAGGCATGGAACTTTTCGTCATTTCAAGATCCTCAGATCCAAACACTTCATCGTGCCATAATCCCTGACCAGAAGACGTCCGTCCGCCATGGCCATCGGCGCCCATGCCTCCTTGCCTTGCAAAACCTTGGACTGCGCAAGCTTTCTATATCCTTGCTGATCCGGACGGATCATGGTCAGCATCCCGTTATCCTCGAGGATCAACAGCTTGTCATCAGCAACAATATACGGAC
>JBAXJV010000530.1:0-1839 GCA_037137675.1 bacterium
GGGCGAGATTCCCTTGCAGATCACGACGGACGGGAAAGCGGCGCGCGTCTCGGCGGCGATAAATCCGCCGGGGAGCGCGCTCTCCGCAACGGCGCTACTTTCCGCTAGCTTTGCGACCAAGGCGCTTGCAGTTTCCGCAACGATTCCGTCCGCGGCGATAGCGGAAAACGATCCGCTGCTGGCGCCGTTCCTGCCGGCGTCGCTGAAGAGCGCGACGTTTAGCGGCAGGGTGGGGGGGCGGGCGGATGTGAACTGGAAGCCGGGCGGCGAGCCGCAGGGATCGGCGGAGATGAAGCTGAGCGGCGGTAAGTTTGCGACGGCGGACGCCAGGTTTGACGTGGAAGGCGTGGAGTGCGCGCTTAAATTTGAAAGCCTGGCGCCGCTGCGTAGCAGGCCGTCACAAAAATTGAAGTTTGCATTGGCGCATGCGGCTGGCACGTCGCTGACCGATGGAAGCTTTGTGTTCCGGTTCGATCCGCCAGAAACCATTTTCATCGAGCATGGCGCCTTTGGCTGGTGCGGTGGCAAATTGAGTTGCGCCGCAGCGCGGATCGTCGGCGGCCAGCCGGATGGCATGGTGCTGCTGCGTGCGGAACAGGTGGATATCGGGCAATTGGCGGGTTTGGCGCCGGAATTCGGCGGACATACCGAGGGCTGGCTTACGGGCCGCGTGCCGATCCTCTTCGGAACGAACGGCGTAAGGCTTGGGAACGTGCATCTGATCGGCGATCCGGATAAACCCGGACTGCTTCAACTCGACCCCGGAAAATGGCCGGGCAATCAGGTGGATACGCTTGGCGTCAGCCCGACCGTCAAAAAAGCCATGAAAGATACACTCCGGAATATGAGTTTGAACCTGCTGCGCATTGACGCGCTGCCGAAGACCGACAAGACCTCGACACGCCTGTGCCTGCGAATTGCCGGCACGCCGCGGGAAGACACCGACCTGCCCCCGGTTGACCTCACGATCAACCTTAATGTTGAAGATCGTCGCAGCCTGTTGTGGAACTTGTTGAACCAGTCCAGGTGACCCTTTCCCCTTCACACAGGAAACTAACATGAGCCAGCCCAACATCCTGTTCATCATGAGCGACGACCACGCGGCGCACGCGATCAGCGCCTATGGCAGCCGCATCAATCAAACGCCCAACATCGACCGCATCGCAGCTGGCGGGGTGCGCTTGAACAACTGCCATTGCAATAACGCTTTGTGCACCCCCAGTCGCGCCTGCATCCTCACCGGGCAGTACGGGCACGTCACCGGCGTGCGCGAGTGGCAGCCGCTCGACAACCGGCGGCCGGTGCAGCTGCAGAAATACCTCAAAGCCAGCGGGTACAACACCGCTATTTTCGGTAAATGGCATCTTGGCCACGGCCTCACCAACTGCGTCGATCATGTCAACAACCAAGGCCCTAACGCCGTTCCGGCCGATCCATCCGGGTTTGACGACTGGACGCTGTTGCCCGCCCATGGCCGCTACCATGACCCGGAATTCCTGACGCCGGCCGGCAAGATCGCCGCCAAGGGCTACGTCAGCGACCTGATCACCGACTTCTCGCTGGACTGGCTGCAGCACAAACGCGACCCGGCAAAACCGTTTTTCCTCTGTGTGCATCACAAAGCGCCGCATCGCAACTGGGAACCCGGCGAGCGCTACAAACACCTCTATGAAAACGAGGAAATCCCGCGTCCGGAAACCTTCGATGACGACTATGCCACGCGCCCTGCGGCTGCCCTGGCCAAGATGCGGGTGGCCAGCGACCTGACGAAGGAAGACGTCAAAGGCGCGGTGCCGCCGCTCGAATTAGAGGGCGACGCACTCAAGAACTGGTACTATC
>JBAXJV010000531.1:0-1838 GCA_037137675.1 bacterium
GACCTCGCCGGCCCGCACGGTCGCGCGCGCCGAGGCCAGGGTGAACGGTTCCAGGCTCTGAAACTTCTGGCGCAGCCAGGCATTGCCGGCTTCCAGGCCGATGTACAGATAGGATTCCTCGTCGGGCGTGGCGCGCAGAAAGACGCCGAACTGTCCGTCGATCGGCATGAATCGCAGGCGCATCTGGAAATCGCGGCACAGGTTGCTGCCCGCGAGCCACATTTTGGCCCCGGTGGTCGTGGGTGTGGATCGCAGCAGTATGCCGTTGGTGCCAAAGGCGCTACGCCCCCAATCGGTGATCCAGGCCGTCTCGTTGCCGAGCGCGGTGACGTTCTCGAAGCCGGTGATGATCGGCCAGGTGTGCTCAAGCATGGCGGCAAGTTCGGCCCCGCTCCAGCTCGGCTGAACCAGCAGGCGGTTCAAGCGCCGGGGATCACTGAAACGGGTGTTCAGAGCCATGTCGCCGGACACGAAGCCGAGCGCGTAACGCTGCCCCACCAGGTCGAGATTGATCCGCCGCGTCAGCACGGCACGGCTGTCGTACTGCCCGAAATCGCCGTAAGGAAAGGCGTAGGCAATCGGCTTATGCCCGGTTTCCTTGAAAATCATATTGAAGTTGGCCGCCAAATCACCGCTCAGACGGCTTTCATATTCAACCGGCGTCTCGTACCGCTGCCCTTCAGTAAGCCACATAGGCGTAGTCATAAAATTGCCCGTACGGCCCTTGGCGTCGGCCGGGACTTGTATGAAACCGTTGTCGCTTTCGGCGCCTATCTCCCATGTGCCGGAGTAGGCCATGTCCTTCACATAGGGCCAGCGCAGACTGGAGGGCTCCTCATCCGAGATCGGCTTGGTCCAGAGGAACATCACAGCATTCCAGCGCCGGCGTCGCAGTATGTCGCGGGTTTCAAAATACGAACTTTTGCGGGACTGCTCGAAAGTCACAAGCACCGCCCGGCGCGGCAGTGGCCTGTTATGATAGAGCAACCCCTGTACGTCGGTCAGGCCGATCGGGATGTATCCGCGATCGCGCAAGGCCTTGAGATGTTCGTCAAATTGTGCAGGGCTTACCTCGTTGGTGCGATCCGAGACGCCGGCATAAGTCAACGCCACAAAAGACTCGGCGTCACGCTGGATTTCAGAAACAACCGGGGTGAAACGGTAGCGATTATACAGCACCCGCAGCGGAAACCACCATGCCACGACGATACTGACGATCAGCAGGAAATAAAGCCAGGCCTGCACGTATTGATCCTTGAGCGCCTGAATTGGCCGGCTCATCCAGGGCCCCTTTTTAACTGGACGGACCGGCGGTCCGGAGGTGGGCGGTTGGGCAGTAAATGTGTTCATCGGGTCCCCCATTTCGTTCGACGCATGGTCAATAAAGCATAATAGGCCTGCCAGCTGAAAAACAGCGTGTAGGTGATTGTGAAAAGAAAACCGGTCCACCAGTGCTTGCGTCCGGTGTGCTGGAAAAAATGCAGCGACCACACCAGCGTGATCGCCATCACGCCGATGACGTAGGATGGCGTCATGGCGCCGGACTTGATCGGGGCAATGATCATCGCCGATACAATCACCACCGGCTCAATGATCGGCATGACCATCATCGCGTACCAGGAGATCGCCGGCACCGGGTGTTTGCGCCACATGAATCGTCCAGCCACAAAAACCTCGCGCACGTAGGATCTGTTCCAGCGCGCCTGCTGCCGGATGTACTGTTTCCAGTTTTCCGGCGCCAGCGTAGTGGCCAGGGCTTCGTCATCATAAAGAATCCGGTAATCCTTGAAGATAAAATTGGTCATACTGCGATCATCGCCAAAGTCGCCGTAAACGCC
>JBAXJV010000532.1:0-1834 GCA_037137675.1 bacterium
CAGGCCAGCGCGGCGCTTTTCGGAGGCACGCTGGCGGGGCTCAACGCTGCGGACTTACTGGCTGTCTTTACGCAGGCGCCTTCCAGCGAACTGCCTCGCGCGCAGGTTGTCGGGCAGCCCGTGGTGGACGTGGCCGTCGCCGCCGGATTGGTCAGCAGCAAGAGCGCAGTGCGGCGTTTGATCGCTGACGGCGGTCTTTATCTCAACAATGAACGCATCACCGATGCGGCGGCCTGCGTAACTCCCGCCCAGGCCATTGAAGATCGCCTGCTCGTATTGCGTCAGGGCAAGCGCAACTATCGTCTGGTCAGGCTCGTCTGAGCCGCAACGGAAACGGAATGACTCAGGACTGGATCGTAATCAACGGCGCGCGGGAGCATAACCTCCGCAACCTCACCGTGCGCCTGCCGCGCAACCGGCTGAGCGTGATCACCGGGCTCAGCGGATCCGGCAAGTCTTCGCTGGCTTTCGATACGCTCTTCGCCGAAGGCCAGCGGCGCTATGTGGAAAGCCTCTCACCCTACGTGCGGCAATTCCTTGACTAGATGTCCAAGCCAGACGTGGACAGCATCGAAGGACTTTCGCCGGCAATTTCGATCGAGCAGCGCTCCGCCGCCGGTACGCCGCGTTCGATTGTCGCCACTACCACGGACATCCATGACTATCTGCGCCTGCTTTGGGCCCACGCCGGCATACCACACTGCCCCCGCTGCAGTCGTCCGGTCTCCGCGCAGAGCGCGGCGCAAATTGTACGCGCACTGCTGGAGCTGCCAGCGGGCGCCAAACTTACGTTGCTGTCCCCGCTCGTGCGCGGACGCAAAGGCGCCCATCTGGACCGCTTCGACGCCGCCCGCCGTCAGGGATTTGTGCGGGCGCGGGTGGATGGCACCATCGCCGATCTCGATGACCTGCCGGCGCTCGACAAACGCAAGGCGCATACAATTGAAATAGTGGTGGATCGCCTTGTCTCAGGCGAAAACATGCGCGCAAGACTGGCGGATTCGGTGGAGCTGGCCTTGCGCCATGGCGAGGGCGTGCTGGTGGCGCTGTGGCAATCCAGCGGCGCCGCTCCGGAAGAGCGGGTCTTCGCCGAACGGCTGGCCTGTGCGGAATGCGGCATCAGCTTCGCACCGCTGACCGCCCGCCACTTTTCGTTCAACAGCCCGCATGGCGCCTGTCCACACTGCAGCGGGCTGGGCGTGCGGCTGGTGCCCGATCCGGAGCTGGTCGTGCCCGACCGCACCAAGCCGCTGCAGGAGGCCATACCAGCCTGGCGGCGCGGCGGGCGGCGGATGATTTTGTATTACCGGTGGGTCCTGAAAGCGCTGGCTCAACACTACGGAGTGGAATTATCCACGCCTTTCTCCGAACTGCCGGAGTCATTTCTCGAGGTGCTTTGGCATGGCTCCGGCACAGAACCGGTTGCCTTCGGACGCGGGCGCGGCGCAAATGCGCTCCGCCGCGAAAAGCCCTTCGAAGGGTTGCTGCCAAATCTGGAACGGCGCTACCTCGAAACCGAGAGCGAAAGTTTTCAGGCGCTGCTGCGGACTTACATGCGCCGTCAAGCCTGCGACGTTTGTCACGGTGCACGGCTGAAACCGGAGGCGCTGGCGGTAACCGTGGACGGCCTTTCGCTGGCCGCCTTCCTGAAGCTCTCCGTGCGTGACGCATTGTCGCAAATTGACGGAATGCCGCTGTCAGAAAATGACCGTCGCGTTGTTGGCAATGTTATCCGTGAAGTACATGAACGTCTTTCATTCCTTCAGGAAGTCGGGCTGGACTACCTCACACTCGACCGCGAAAGCGCGACGCTTTCTGGCGGAGAATCACAACG
>JBAXJV010000533.1:0-1834 GCA_037137675.1 bacterium
TAGGCGTGATGAATGCCGGCCTCCTGAAGGAAGCGGATCAGCGGGCGGGTGTCGGGCAGTTCCAATGGGCCGGCGACAAGCGCGGGATTATTCCAGGCTTTTGCCAGCAGCAGATTGCCCCAGCCCTGGGCGATCAGCACAACCAGCAGAAGCAGGTAAAAAACCGGACGCGCCCACTGATGCACGCGCCATAGCCCGTATGCAAACAGGATCGGCAGCGCTGAAAGAATCGGCAAAAGATAGCGCGCATCGTTGGAGTTTGAGCGCTGGCTTCTGGCGTATACGGCGATGCTTACTGCCGTCATTGCCAGCAAAAGCGCCGTGCCGTCGGTGTTTTTCAGCGACAGGTAAGACAGCCGCCACAGCCGCTTCCAGCTCACAACCAGTACCAGCAGCAGCACGCTAATCCAGATTGCGGCCAGCAAGTAGTAGAGCGCCGCAGGGAGCGTAAGGTTATTGTTATTGTCGCCATACAACATGACGCGCATGCCGGTAAAAAATTGGGAGGTGTAGAGCACGGCAACCTTAACCATTGTGAGCGTTCGCGCCCAGCTGCCCTGTCCGCCTACGTCGTTGAAGGTGGCAAAATGATGTGTCCAGTTGAACCACCAGAGCGGCAGGCTGGTGACAAAAAAGGCCAGCGCCATGCCCGAAAATTCCTTGCGCATGAGCAGGCGCTTATCCTTGAGAAATAAAAACAGGGCTGCCACCACAATATAACTGACAATCAGCAAATGCAGCCAGAAGGCGTAGCCCAGCACCGCGCCCAGCAGGATGAAAGTCCAAAGCTTGCGTCGTTCGGAGGTGATGATCAGGTTGGTCAGGATTAGCGCCAAGCTGCCCAGCGTTATGACGGCCAGATAATTATCGGGCGGGATCGCCACTCCGCAGATTGTCAGGTACGGGGTTGGTATCGCCAGCAGAGCGAGCGTAATCAGTCCGACTTCGCGGTTGTAACTGCGCCGCGCCAGCCAGTAACTGACCGCCATGAAGAGGAATGTAAAAGTTAAGGGATAAATGCGGATTGTAAGCGTGTGGGCGCCAAACATGAAAATGAGCGCGGCATCAATGAATGATTCCTGAGTGCCCATATAGGTCTGACCCCAATAGACCACCGGAAATTCGCCCTTGAGCATATGCATGGCCATGAGCCCGGGCCAGGCCTCATCGGATGACAGCGGGAGCTTCTGGTAGGCAAAGGCGAAAAATAACAGGCGAAAGGTGATTCCGGTAACCAGCACGACAAGCATGAACGTGGCAAACCGTTTGTTCATAGGCATCCAGGGATGGTTTTTATGATTAAGCGAACGGTTCTCACGATCTCCAGACCGGCCAGCCTCGGAATCATAGTCCTCGCTTGGCCGGCTGTCGAGTTTTCGCTGAGGGCACGGGCTCGGGTGGGAAATCAGGTTTGCGCGATGCAGGCAACTCTTGTAGTCTCGACGGATGATTCCTGTGGCAGAAAAAAATATGCCGGCGGCGCGTCTGCCGCCCTGGATCCGTGTGCGGGTGGGTGCGGGGGGCGCTGCGCTGGAGTCTATGCTGGACGAAGAGGGACTGCACACCGTCTGTGCCAGCGCGCATTGTCCCAACCAGTCAGAATGTTTCGGGCGCGGCACGGCGACCTTTATGATTCTGGGCAAGCATTGTACGCGGCGCTGCCGGTTTTGCGCCGTAGAAGGGGGCATCCCGGCTGCGCCTGATCCGGACGAGGCGGGGCGTGTGGCCGCCGCCGCTGCCCGCATGCAGTTGCGCTACGTGGTGGTTACCAGTGTGACGCGCGATGATCTTTCAGATGGCGGGGCAGGGGCCTTTGCCGGCACCATCAGGGCCC
>JBAXJV010000534.1:0-1834 GCA_037137675.1 bacterium
AATACCTTTCTGCTTTGTGGCAACCCCCACAATTTTTTTTTTGAATTTTAATGGTTTTAAATTTATATTAAATAATTCTATTATTCGGTTGGAAATACCTTTTTCTAATTAAGTATTAATTTATTCCATTTAAACACATTTCTGATTATAATACTATTTTCTTTCTAGATTTTCTAGATTTCTTTGTGGATTGGCAGACGAAGCAGGAGGGGGAGAGTCCTGGTGGGCGAAGGCGGGTGGTGGAGGCGGTGGCCAAGTTGCTGGGTTTGGTGGGGAGCGCAGTGAGTCGGGCGGGTTTGGTGGTGCGGGCGGCGTCGCGCTCTTGGAACTCCGCCACAAACTGGTCGAGCTTTTCGCCGGGCAGATCCGTGATGGCGACGTGAGCGCCATGTTCGAGCAGCCCCATGCAAATACCGTAGCCGATGGCGCCCGCCGCGCCGGTGACGACGGCGACTCTTCCGGCCAACCGCCGGTCGTGGCCCGGTGCGGGCGCGGGATTGCTGACTTGGAAGACCGCTACGTCGGGCAGAGCGATGATTTCCGGGTTGGCCTGGTGTGCTGCCTGGTAGCCCGCGAGCGCCTTGGCCAGGCGTGTTCGGAGTTCTTCGTCGGGCTCATCGCCCCGGAGTGATTCGAGCCGTAGCGGCGCGGTGCGCACCGTATCAAGGAACAGCGGCAGACGCTGACACGTGGCGGCAAATGCCAAGGCCTCCGGGTCGGTATGGCTGCTCAGGATTGCCGGTTGATATGGGTGGTCGTCGTCGCCCGTCGGCCGCGCGAGCAAGCCCCGCAAGATCGGAGCGACGCGGGTGACTGTTTCAAAGGCAGGCACGACGTTTGGTGGCCGCATGTTCACGCTCTTTCAGCGCTTCATACAAGTGGAACGTTTCATTCGACTTCATGTTCTTGAATCGGTTGCCTGAGCCTAGGGAATCGGTCGGCGGTGTCAATATCGCCGTTGTATTATTGTAAGGTAACAGAAAAGTTGTCCACTTCTGGCGGAACCGATGAAGCCGAAGCGAGTACAAACGGCAAGGGCCGCTTTTTCAGCGGCTATCAAAAACGCAACCGTAACCGTCTCTTTAAGCCGGCACGGCCAGCGCTTGAATTTCAGTCACAGCGCCACTGCCGCGCGTCACAGGCGGACCATCCGCCGAAACCACGCGGCGACCTCGCGCCGCAGTTGCTATTGCGGAGCCAGCCCGTTTCACACCCACCCCGGCACAGGCACGCCCAGCCTCTGCCGGCAGGCCCGCGCCGCCCCACTCTGCCGCCTTCGCAACATCAGCAATAGATACCCGTTCAGCACCCCGATTAAGCGCTTCATCACACGCGCGCAAGCCCACCTGTTCTAGCCACTTAAACCCGCCTTGCTTTTGGGCTGCCACGTCGCAAAGCTCATCCAACACGCAACCAGAAAACTCTGGAAAATTCTTCCGTGCAACCGCCGCATAATCCTCGTCGGTTGGCTCATCGTCTAGCACCACTGGGGGCGCTATCCGCCCCAACCATTGTTCTAAGCAGTATTTCGTTTTATCTGCGTAGCGCCTCAAGGTTTCATTCGAACTCTGAGGAGTCGCCAGAAAGGCGCAGGGGATATGCCGGTCAATAACTTCAGTGCGCACCCATTCCAGCCTGCGGGGCGGGGTGCCTCTATCGTAGTTGATTGGGATTAGGTAATGGCTCTCATCATACAACAGGAAAAGCCCAGTATTGCGCAGCGTGAACTCTACCCACTCTTTCAAATGCGGCGTTGGGGTGGACGGCGTAAAGTCCAATCCGAAAGCATCGGCGTGCGCACGCAATAAATCCCGCTCGCTGTTGGAAGCCGGGA
>JBAXJV010000535.1:0-1813 GCA_037137675.1 bacterium
CTCAGGACGATCTGGTCTTTTTCCTCTTTCACGCCGAGATCGGTCGCCTTCGTGGCGGGAGCTTCGGCAAAGTTGAACGTCCGTGTCTGGAATGGATTGAGGTCCGCCTGGAAAGCGATGCGTGCCGTCTCTCCCTTGGATGCCGGCTCAAGCTGATAGGTCACCTCGGCGCCGGCGTCATCCCGCAGCGCATGCCCGGCCTTGAGGTGGGCCGCCTGGGCCTCCGTCAGGGGAAAGGAGACACACTCGTTGCTCCAGGCGCGTCCGAGGAAGTCCTGCAGGCAGAAATCGGCTCCCTGCGAATCGGGGATGACGGCCCGGGGCGGCGTGCCGAACAATTCCATTTTCTCAATTTCCAGGGTCCCGGCGCCATTGCCGGGATCCAGCCGGAACGAGGCCAGTTTGCCCGCGACGTTCAGCGGTATGGAATAGTCGTGCCACTCGTTGTCCGACTTCAGTTCGCGCAGCATCCGGCTCTTATCCTCACTGACGTTTCCACTGGCAGCGGTCGTCCAGAAGATCTGGCCGTACCCCTGGGTCGACTTGGCGCGAAACCGAAGGACCACCGGCCCTTCCGATCCCTCCACCGGACAACCCAGGTACGGATCGTCGCCGTTGCAGGCGATGACCAGCCGGTTGGACACCACGGACAGTTTGGTGTTGTTCAGGGCATTCCAGCCGTCCGTTTCCAGCGGGCTGCTCCAGGAGTCGGCCGCATCTTGAGGGAACTTCCAAACCCGGATGAGTTTCATGTTCGCGAGTTCATTGGCAGGACTTGGCGATGCAACCTTGTCCTCCGCGGAAGCTGTCTGCAAAGCCAGCCCCAGCCATCCGGCCAGGCAGGCGACCGCGAAGGACACCGCCGTTATTTTCAGAATGTTTCGACACTGCATAGATTCAATCATTACACACACTCCATCGTCTCATTGTTTTGGTAGCGCAGGGTCCATGCGTGGCGGCACGGCGCCGCCGGCGGTAGTACCACCACCGCCGCGCTCCCGTCGCGGATTATCTGGAGCGGTTCATCGCATCCAAGCAGGAACACCGGGTTGTCCGCCGCCGGCGGCAGTTGTTCAATCCGCACGGTCTTGGGCATCGGCGACTGCTCGTCGGAGGACAAGATGATGGCATAGACGACGGAGCCCTTCCGGGTATAGCGGATGTCACCTTCCTGATAGGGTTGAATCGCCCGCGTGCCGTGGATGGCCTCGGCGTTCACCCGCATCCAATCGCCGATCGCGCACAGTCGATACTCCGCTTCCGGCGGGAAGGTGCCGTCGGCGCGCGGGCCGACATTGAGGAGCAGGTTGCCGTCTTTCGCGACCACCTCAATGAGCAGATGAATGAGCGTTCGCGCCGGCTTCTGTTCCTCACCCCCGACATACCCCCAACTGTGCGCCATCGTGACGCAAATTTCCCATGGGTGTCCATACGGTTTTGCTGGCATGTCATGCATCTGTTCCGGCGTGATGATGTTTTCGAAGAGACCGCCGCACGCGCGGTCAACCATCAGCAGTTCCGGATGATGCGACCGCGCCATCTTTGCCACTCCGGGAATATCAATGTCATATTCGGATTTGCGGATCCATCCGCCATCCAGCCACAACATGTCGATGGCGCCGTAGTCGGCCATGAGTTCCTCGAACTGCCGATGCGTAAAGGCAACGAAGCGCTGCCAGCGGGCGGGATCCTGGGTGATGTCATAGTCCGGGAAGCGATCATGCTTCACCTTGTCCTGGTCCCAAAAGTCCGGACTGTGCCAGTCGGGCTTGGAGAAATAGCAGCCGATGCCGAATCCCTTTTCCCGGAAGGC
>JBAXJV010000536.1:0-1805 GCA_037137675.1 bacterium
CGTGGATGCCGCTGCGCGAAACGATCCACTCGTCGGTGGTGTCAACAAGCTTGGTCAGTTCGGCGTTCGTCAATACGCGCTCGGGTGCATAGGCGCCAGTGCCTGAAATAACGGCGCGGGGCAGGGGGTGGATGTTCGCGGGAATGGTGTCGTTCATGCGATGTTGCTGGCCTTTCCAATGGCGTTCACCATTCGATCGTTGATCTGATGGCCAACGGCTTCGCTGGCAACACGGATGGCGTGGAATATGCCCTTGGCATGAGAAGACCCGTGCGTGATGATGCAAACGCCGTTTACACCCAGCAGCGGCGCACCGCCATGCAGGTCGGGGTCCATGCGGCGCTTCATCGAGCGCAGGGCTCCACGCAAGAGCCGTGCGCCGAACATGCGCAGCGGATTGGCGGTAAACTCCCGCTTCATCCAGTAAGTTATGGCGCGCGAGGCGCTTTCGCTGGTTTTCAGCACAACGTTGCCGGTGAAGCCGTCGCAAACGACCACGTCCGTTTCTCCCCGGAAAATGTCGTGGCCTTCAACGTTGCCTCGAAAGCTGATCAGCCCCTGTTCGTCTGCAGATTTCAATAAAGGAAAAGCGCCCAGCGTGGTGTCGTTGCCCTTGGATTCTTCACCGCCGATGCTGAGCAGCCCGACGACCGGGCGCGGTTGCCCCAGCACTTCGCGGGAATACACGCTGCCCATGATGGCAAACTGCAGCAGCATCGCAGCATCGCACATCGCATTGGCGCCAGCGTCCAGTAACAGCACCGGACGGTCCTGCGTAGGCATAACTGTGGCGATTGCAGGGCGGCTGACCCCTTGCAGCGTGCGGAGTTTAAGTGTGGCGGCTACAACCATTGCCCCGGTGTTGCCAGCGGAAAGGACTGCGTCTGCCTCGCCGGCTTTGACCATGTCTACGGCCCGGCTGATCGAATTGTCGCGCTTGCGACGAATCGCTGAGGCGGGCGACTCGTCCATATCCACGGTTTCTGAGGCGTGACGGATCTCAATCTTCGGTGAAACCGGCCCGTGACGGAGCAACTCGCGCTCAATGGCGGACTGGTCACCGATTAAAAAAATCCGCTCAACCGCCGCTAGATGCTTCGCAGCCTGAACGGCGCCTGCGACAATCTCCAGCGGGGCAAAATCCCCCCCCATTGCATCAACGGCAATGCGCAACATATAAGGACGGGAGCGACAGTTATTCGACCTCGACGGTCAAAACTTGCCGGCCTTTGTAGGTCCCACAGGCGAGACACACACGATGCGGCAACTGGGGAGCGCCACATTGAGGACAGTTTTTGAGCGTTGGCACAGGGTGCGTGTGATGCGATTTCCGCATGCGGATGCGCATCTTGGATTTTCTCCGTTTGGGTACCGCCATAGTTATTCCCCTTCTACTGCAATGTCAACCCGTCAAACGCACCCCCGCAGGGGATCGCTGCCGGTGGGCAGCGACATGCTCCCTGATTGAGGTTGCCACCACAACGCGGACACAATCCACGGCAGGTGACACGACACAACGGTTTCGACGGCAGAGCCAGCAAGATACTTTCCCGAACCTCAGATGTCAAGTCTACTGGTTGATTCGGGTCAACAATTTCCTGCTCAGCCATGAAATCCTGCTCGGTTATGCGCTTGTCGAATATCTGCGCGCAGCGTGCGCAGAGCAGGCTGGCGGTGGTTTTCAAGACGCCACGGACGATCAACCGTCCGCTGACTAATTGCGCCAGCACGTTGTAATGCACAGGGTTGAGCTTATCAATCTCCACGTCGTCGTGAATGTCCTCAAGACCGGCCGATTCCTTCCC
>JBAXJV010000537.1:0-1802 GCA_037137675.1 bacterium
TCTAGCAAGTTGATGGATGCAAGGTGAGTCTGGCGAACGGCTTCGTTGTTTTTCTTCAATTCCTCGGCATTAATGCGCAGCGAGCTGGTCAGACGAAGAATGCGGACGAATAATCGCACTTGCGCGAGCAGTTCGCGGTTTGCGATGGGACGGACGATGTAGCCATCGACCCCCGACTCGAGTCCCTCCGCCTGTTCGTCGCTCTCCGTATACGAGCCGGAAACGATGACAACCAGGACATCTGCCAAGGCCGTATCCTGTTTAATCCGGCGACAGACCTCAATGCCATCCATACCCGGCATGTCATGATCCAGTAACAGCAGATTCGGAGGTTGTTTCTGAACTTCCAGCAGCGCTTGCTCGCCACTGGCGGCGCGGTCCACGGTGTAACCCGCTTTTTCCAGCAGCCGCACAGTGCCGTTCAGAATATCGGGATCGTCATCCACCACCAAGATGCGAATGGGAGGGTTCATGGTTATTCTCGTTTATTCGTAATTCGATAATGCAGCCGTCCATATCCTGTGATGAAAATCTTTTTGGATAATACGGCAAACACACATGCTAAGGGTAGCGCGTGCGTTTGTGATCGGCGCGTCATTATTTGAACTACACGCGTAACTTCGGCGGCATAGGCAGCGCAATCCGGCTCCACTTTAGTGTCATACCCCCGGTGAAAACGCTTTTCCAGTCGTTCGTGCCGGTTTCTGCGGCGCCAGTACCTGCACCTCCAAAAAAGCGATTTCTTATCGTTTTAAGTTCAGAATATGTCCGCGCGGCGGCAGGTGTGGTATAAATCGTCATGACCACACCACCTGTCGCACGCATGGACACGCCTGCGCCGCACCGTCCGGCCCGCATGTTTTCCTGGTGGCGGGTGGCCCGGTCGCTGCTGTTTATTTATGTCAGCGTGCTGGTGGCCGGTTGGTTTCTTTCCGACCGGCTGATTTTTGTGCCGCCGCCCCCGACCTACCATGAAGGCGGGTTGTATTACCGCGTAGCCGTTTCCGCCACGGAACGCATTGGCATGCTGGAACTCACCAACGATGCGGCACCTTACGTGCTGCTGTATGCGCATGGCAATGGCGAGGATCTCGGGCCGGACCTGCGCGACTATCTCAAGGATTACTGCGCACACGGGTTTTCTGTTTACGCGTTCGACTATCGCGGGTATGGCATCAGCGACGGCCGGCCGGGTTCCGGGCGTGCGCGGGAGGATGCAGAGGCAGCCTATCAGCACCTGGTGCAGGACCGGAAGATCCCGCCGGGCCGGATCATCGTGTACGGTCAGTCGCTCGGCGCCGCGCTGGCCGTGGATCTGGCCGCCCGGCACCCGGTGGCCGGGCTGGTGGTGGAGAGCGGATTTGTCACGGCCTTTCGCGTAAAGACGGTTTTGCCGCTCTTTCCGGTCGACAAGTTCCGCAGCAACCGGCGCATGCGCAAAGTGCGCTGCCCGGTGCTGGTTCTGCATGGCGAACGGGACGATGAGATCCCGGCCTGGCACGGCCGGGAGTTGTTCCGCCTGGCTCCGGAGCCCAAGCGGGCCTATTGGGCGCCGCACGCCGCACACTGCAATATACGAGATTGCGACGAACCGGAATACTGGCGGCGCCTGCAGGAGTTTCTGAAGCTGATCCCACGCCCGCCGGAAAGCTGAAACAACACAAGCTGCAGCGGGTGCGCAGTCCCGCTGTACTTCAACGCCAAACAAGCGCCTGTGTGGGAGTCTGGTTTTCACTTCAACATAGGTTATTACATTCCTTCCGCTCGAGCGAGATTAACGGTTCCAGCGATGACTGTGCGGC
>JBAXJV010000538.1:0-1792 GCA_037137675.1 bacterium
GCCTATCTGGATCGTATCAGCACATGCCTGAGCCGGTTGCCCGGGATCGGGCGGCGCTCGGCGGAGCGGATGACGATGCATCTCGTTGCTGCCGACGGAGGCGCGCTGCTGCGTGATCTAACAGGTGCGCTTCGTGAAGCTTCCGAGCAGGTGCGTCTTTGCACGCGTTGCGGCGGGATCACGACGGTATCTGAGCCGGTGTGCAAGTTATGTACGAGCAGTCAGCGGGACGGGCATCTGATTTGTGTGGTCGAAGAGCCCGGGGCCATCGGGGCCATCGAGGCATCGGGGGCTTTTCGCGGCCGTTATCATGCGCTATTCGGGCGGCTTTCTCCGATGCACGGCGAGGGGCCCAAGGACCTGCGGCTTGATGCGCTGGTATCGCGGATTGCCGATGAAGGCATTCAGGAAGTGGTTCTGGCGTTGGGTACTGACGTGGAGAGCGAAGCCACGGCGGCGTACATTTGCGAGCGGCTGCGGACGCTGCCGGTGCGTGTGACACGTCTGGCCAGCGGGCTGCCGGCGGGCAGCGGGCCAATGTACGCTGATGTTGTGACTCTGGCACGCGCCGTTCACGGGCGACGGGAGTTCTGAACATGGCGGAGAGTTTTGCAGAACGTCTGGCGGGTGTGGAAGCGCGGCTGGCGGCTGCTTGTGCGCGGGTTGGCCGCGCGCGGGACGAGGTGCGGTTGCTGACCGTGACCAAGACACAGGGGCCGGACGAAGTGGCTGTGGCATTGGCGGCTGGGTTGACGCTTTTTGGAGAAAACCGCGTGCAGGAGGCGCGGTCCAAGATTCCGCTTTGTGCGGCGGCGGCGAACTGGCACCTGATCGGCCACCTCCAGTCCAACAAGGTCAAGGAAGCGGTGCAACTTTTCGCCCTGCTGCAGGCGGTTGATTCGCTGCGACTGTTGGAGCTGATTGATGGTGCGGCTGCCGGGGCCGGGCGTACGCTGCCCGTCTATCTGGAGGTTAATGTTTCTGGGGAGCGCAGCAAAAACGGGCTGGCGCCGGAATTCGTGCCGGGCGTGTTGGCGGCGGCCAACCGGCTGACGCATGTGGATATTCAGGGGTTGATGACAATTCCTCCGTTGGCGCGAGATGTCGGGGAAGCCCGTCCGTTCTTCCGCCGGCTACGCGAATTGCGCGACGAATGGCGGCGGGAATCAGGGCTGGCGCTGGCGGAACTTTCAATGGGCATGTCGCACGATTTCGAGATTGCGGTGGAGGAGGGTGCCACGATGGTGCGTGTCGGATCGGCGCTGTTTGGTCCACGTCCACCGAAGGGAGTGAGCAATGACGGCAACGAGTGATCCTGAAGCGAAAGACAATGGACGCGGACGACCGACGCATGTTCCAGCCGGGACAGGTTGCTTCAGCCTGTTGATTTTGATTGTGGTGATCGTGCTGGTATCCATGTGGTTCGTGGTGCGGACGCATCACTTCCGCACGGCGCTGGCGGAGGAGCTGCGTGCACGTACCGGATTGATCGTCAAATGCGACCGCACAGCAATGGCTTTCCCCTACGATTTAGTCGCCACCGGAGTAGTTGCTACTGGTGACTGGTCGGTTGGCGGTGCTGTGACGCTGAATAACGTGCGTTTGGCGCTGCGTCCCGACGGGCCCGTGGTGCTGCGTTGCAATGGTGGCGAAGTGCGGTTTGTACGTCATGGCGAGGCCGGCGTTTGGGACCCGGAACCACTCTCCGAATGGGCCGCCATGCAGGCTCCGTCCGAAGCGGCGGCGTTGATCGAAACATTCCCGCGCTGGCTGCGGATAGAGGCGCATGAGA
>JBAXJV010000539.1:0-1782 GCA_037137675.1 bacterium
ATCGACAGTCCCAACCCCGCCCCGCCCCCGTAATCAACCGCATGCTTGGAATCGACTTGCGTAAACGGTTCGAAGATGGCCAACTGCCGGTTTTCCGGAATACCAATTCCGGTATCCTGAATGCTGAAGAGCAGCGCCGCTTCATCCATGGCCGGCGGGCGACACAAACGAGCGGCGCGTCCATCCTGCAAGCCCACGCTGATGCCGCCAGTGTCGGTAAACTTGATCGCGTTGGTCAGAAGATTCAGAATGATCTGCCGGAGCCGGAACCCATCCACCAGGCACTCTTCCGGCACCTCCGGCGAAATTTCCAATTCCAGAAACAAGTCCCTCTTATCGGCCGCCGGGACGATGGATGCGATCATATCCCGCATCATCGTCCGCAGTGCAAGCGACTGCCGGACCAGCACAAGCTTTTCGGACTCGATTCTGGAGAGGTCGAGTACCGATCCGATCAAGCTCAAAAGGTCTTTCCCACGCCTGCGGATGATTGCCACCCACTCCCGCTGTTCGTCCGTCAGATTCGGCGCCACCGCCAGCAACTCCGCAAAACCCAGCACCGGATTCAGCGGCGTGCGCAATTCGTGACTCATGGCGGCGAGAAACTCGCTCTTGGCCAGGTTCGCCTTCACCGCATCCTCCTTGACCTTTATCAACGCCGCTTCCGCCTTTTTTTGCTCGGTGATGTCTTCGGAGATGCCCAACAGGAATTTCGTGACCCCATCGGCCCCCCGGATGCAGACCTTCCGGGTATGAAGCAGTCGCTGGCCTTTTCTGGCTGTCAGAATGGGTTCTTCCGGGATGTCCAAGATGCCCGCGTTGCCATCAAGCACTTCCCGGTCCTTGACCATGAAATTGGCCGCTTGTTCGGGAGGAAAAAGATCCATGTTGTTCTTGCCGAGCAATGACTTGCGGTCATACCCCAGGAGTTCCTCGCCCGCGCGATTGAATATGACAAAACGCAGGTCCGTCGCCTCTTTAAGAAAAATCATAAGCGGAATATTTTCCACGACCGCATCCACGAGGGCTTTCGATTCCTCAAGCGCCACCTCCGCCTGCCTGAGTTCGGTGATGTCACGGGCGGTACCCTCTAAACCAACCACCTTGCCGGCTTTGTCCCTCAAAGAAACAGCGCTTGACGTGTGCCAACGCCAAGCCCCGTCGGTGTGCCGCACGCGATACTCTACGCCCTCTTGCCGTTGTCCCGTCTCAATCATTTTTTGCAGCCACACCATGCACCCCGGAATATCATCCGGATGGACGAATTGCTGGAAGGATTGTCCTACGACCTGATTTATCGGGTGTCCGAGGATTGCGGTCCAGGCAGGGGAGACGAAGGTGAATACCCCCGCTGCGGTTAGCGTATAGATAATGTCGTGGCTTTTCTCGATCAGGGCGCGATATTTATCCTCGCTCTCCAGCAACGTCACCTCCATCCGCCTGCGCGCGGTGATGTCCTGAACGAGCACCTGATAGCCGCCACCGGCAAGCGGCTGAATTATCACTTCCAACTCCATAATGCCGCGCATGGTAGTCGGATAAAGCGCCAGTGTACGGACCCTCTCAAAATCGAACGGCGCAGCGTACTTGATGGTTTCACCGTGCAGCAGCATGGCTTTGTGATCGGCGCTGATATTGGGGTCGGCGAATATATCAAAGCCTTTGATGGGTTCTTCGGATGCGAGACCGAAGATGGCCAAAGCGGCCGCGTTAGCGCGGATAAGACTGCCGGATATGTCGTAAATCTCAATTCCAATCGGCGCTGATTCGTAGAGCGTCCGA
>JBAXJV010000540.1:0-1774 GCA_037137675.1 bacterium
CTCTGCCCGAAGGAGAACGAGCGCGTCCTGGCGGAGATGGTCGACGACCTCGTGCCTGACACCGCCGGCCGAACTATGGAGCGAACCATGACGGCGTTCGAGTATCCCGCCGGGGCGACGCCCCGACACCCGGCATTCATCCTCTGAACTCTGGATCACAACCCGCGCAAACGCAGAAACTGAAAACGCTGGGATTTTGGGTCTGTAACCAGTGCGGTGCGCAGATTGCGCAGATTGAAAGCACGTAATACTTTACAAAAACCAATAACTATGCATATATTGACTTTTCTAAAGACGATATAGCGAGGTTTTGATGAATGCAATTGCTTTGGCGGAGTTGGTCGAAGATCAGCGGGAACGGTTCCTGGCGCGTCCGTGCGGGATCAGCCGTGACGTGGATTTTTCACGGTGGATGGATCAGGAACGGATAGTAGCGATCACAGGTATCCGGCGCTGCGGAAAATCCACGCTGCTGCGTCAGTTTGCCGCTCAATTCAACGGCGCGTTCCATTATTTAAACTTCGACGATGAGAGGCTGGTGGATTTCACAGCGGCGGACTTCGATGTTTTGATGCAGATATTCGAAGGACGTTCCAGCGTCCGGCGATTGTTGTTCGATGAAATCCAAAACATCCCTCAATGGGAACGATTTGCGCGTCGTGCGCATGACGATGGCTATAAACTGATGGTTACAGGTTCAAATGCGCGGCTGCTCAGCCAGGAATTGGGTACGCATTTAACCGGCCGCTGCGCGCAACTCTATCTGACCCCGTTTTCATTCCGTGAGTATCTCGATTATGTTGGCGTTGCCAGGCATAAAAGGACAACGACAGGCAAGGCTGCGATCCTTTCGGCCTTCCGGGATTATCTTGCCTCGGGTGGGTTTCCCGGATATTTGAAGGAAAGGGATATTGATCTTCTCCAGCAGATTTACGAGGATATCCTTTATCGCGATATTGTGGCCCGGCATGGGGTTCGCGATGTGCGGTCGTTCGCGCAGACGGCGCATTATCTGCTTTCGACAGAGGGTTCGGAAATCAATTACAACAAACTCAGAACCCACCTCTCAATTCCAAGCGCCAATACCGTCCGGCAATTTATCGGGTTTTTGGAATCGGCTTGCCTGATTCACGAAATACGGCGTTTCGATTGGTCGCTCAAACGGCAATACATATCCGGGCGCAAGATTTATGTGAGCGACAACGGCCTTAAATCGGCGGTCGCTTTCCAGGCAACGCCGGACTATGGGCGCATGCTGGAGTCGCTGGTTTTCCAGGAATTAAAACGCCGTCACGGGGAGGTCTGGTTTTTCCGTGAACGGGGTGAATGCGATTTTGTGGTGCTCGACAAGCACCGCCCCCCTCTGCTTTATCAGACCTGCTATGCCCTTTCTGCCGGGAATAGGGAACGTGAATGGCGTGGCTTGCTGGAAGCCGCAGAAAAACTGGGGGTTAAAGCCGGCTCCATTATCACCGTCTCGGAAGAGGGTGCTGAAACTACGCGGGGGGTCGCCATCTCCATCCAGTCTGCCTGGCGCTGGCTGTTGGAGGATCCCGCATCGAAATAAAACCACTGGCGTCCCACTGGGACGCCAAGGCTGTAGCGGTTTAGGCTGTAGGCTGTCAGGCAAAATGACGGAAAGTCGCATGTTTAATTTCGTAAATGCCACGGAGTAAATACAGACAGAAATACGTGAATTTCCTGACAGTCTAACAGCCTGCGTCCCACAGGGACGCCAAGGCTGTAGCGGTTTAGGCTGTAGGCTGTTAGGCAA
>JBAXJV010000541.1:0-1759 GCA_037137675.1 bacterium
GTCACCACGTTGAAAAAGATTCAACTTGCCGTTGGCAGCCGGGACGTCAGCGACCGTCAGGCCCGCCTGACGCAAGCGGGCAAGTTGGACGGCAGCCAGCGGTTGGTTGGCCACCTGGCATGTCGCAAGCGGGCGGGTGCAGGTCAGTGGGCGTGTCGTTTCCGGTGCGCCGGCATCGAGCAGTATGGCATTCAAGCGGTAAGCTCCTCATGCACTGCCGCTGACAGGCGGTCAATCCAGGTTTTAACCAGCTTTTCGTCGCTGGCTTCGACAAGCAGCCGGATTTTATTTTCCGTCCCCGAGTAGCGCACAACTATCCGTCCGTTATTTTTCAGGGCCGCGTTCGCGGCGGCCATCACAGCTTGCAGCTTAGGCAGCTTTTCCAGCGGAATGCGCGTCTGTATGGGCAGGCTTAAAAGTGTTTGCGGATATTCACTCATGCACTCCGTCAGTTTGTTCAGAGTGGCCCCGGTGCGTTTCATGAGGCACAGCAATTGGAGCGCACTGATAATGCCGTCGCCGGTGGTGGCGTAACGCATGAAAATCAGATGCCCGGACTTCTCGCCTCCGACATTGTAGCCGCCGCTGCGCATGGTCTCGATGACCTGCCGGTCGCCGACGTCGCTGGTAACAACCTTGATGTCGTGGGCGTGCAGGGCCTCGTACAGCCCAAGGTTGCTCATCGTCGTGCAGACAATTGTGTTGTTAACCAGCTCGCCGCGCTGCCGGAAGTCAATGGCGAGCATGGCGAGAATACGGTCGCCGTCCACGACGTGGCCGGCGGCGTCGCAAAAAATTACGCGGTCGGCATCGCCGTCCAGAGCGATGCCGAGGTCGGCGTGTTCCCGCAGGACGGCGGCCGCAACGTGGTCAGGGTGCAGTGCGCCGCAGTTGTTGTTGATGTTGTAGCCGTCGGGCTCGGCGCAGAGCGTGACGACCGTGGCGCCGAGCTCTCTGAAAATCAATGGCGCAATATGGTAGGCCGCGCCATTAGCGCAGTCCAGTACCAGCTTGATGCCGTCAAGGCGCGTGTTTTGCACCGTGCTTTTGGCGAATTCTATGTAGCGTCCACGGGCGTCGTCAATACGATAGGCCTTGCCCAGCTGGTCGGAGCGGACATGTTCGCTGTTCAGGTCGTCGGAATTGATCAGGCGGGTGATCTCGCACTCGCTGGCATCTGGCAGCTTGAACCCGTCTGCGCCGAAAATTTTGATGCCGTTGTCGTCGAAGGGATTATGCGAGGCCGTCAGCATAAATCCGATGTCGGCCGCCATTGAGCGCGTAAGGTGCGCGACGGCCGGGGTGGGGACGGGCCCTACCAGCAAGACATCCACGCCCATCGAAACCAGTCCGCTCGTGAGCGCGGTTTCCAGCATATAGCCCGAGAGTCTTGTGTCCTTGCCGATGATGGCGCGACGGCTGCCGTGTCCGGTGGCTTTGACAATTTTGCCGAGGGCTTTTCCGAGCTGCAGTGTCAACTCCGGCGTAATTGGATAGCGATTGGCCTGTCCTCTAATCCCGTCGGTTCCAAAAAGCGATTGCATAGCAAGCGACGCCTCCAATTTGAGTTACGCTGTCAGTATAGGCGCTTGGACTTACTTCGGCAATACTCGCGCGCATTCCGGTTTCCGGTCCTTGACCAGAGGCGGATGCAAGACGTACAGTAACCGCATGCCTGATTATTGCGGACGGAAATTTGCGTGGCTGGCCGGCGTGGCGCTGCTGGTGTCAGCGTTGGCGCAGGATTGTTTTGCTCAAT
>JBAXJV010000542.1:0-1758 GCA_037137675.1 bacterium
GAAGAGCAGAGCGCGATGATTCAGGCCGCTAACGCTCTGGATCTCGCCGCCGGCCGCGCCGCCGGGCTTTCAGCACCGCTGCTGGACCGGCTGACACTCAGCGCGGCCCGCGTGACCGCCATGGCCAGCGGACTACGTGAAGTGGCGGCCTTGCGCGACCCCGTCGGACGGGTCCTGCGGCGCACGAAGCGACCGAACGGGCTTGTGATCGTCAAGCGACGCGTGCCCATCGGCGTGATTGCCATCATCTATGAGTCACGCCCCAACGTCACCGCCGACGCCGCCGGACTCTGCTTCAAGGCTGGCAACGCAGTAATCCTGCGCGGCGGCAAAGAAGCGCTGCATTCCAATGGCGCGATTGTGGCCGCCATGCTCGCCGGCGGCATACCGCAGGGGCTGCCCGCCGACGCCGTGCAGTGGATTGCCACACCTGACCGCGAAGCCGTACGGGAACTGGTGCAGCTGGAAGGCCGCGTGGACCTGGTCATGCCGCGCGGCGGTGAAAGCCTGATCCGCAGCGTTACGGCTCAGGCCCACGTGCCGGTGATCAAGCACTACAAAGGCGTCTGCCATACCTACGTTGACGCCGATGCTGACCTCGAGATGGCGCTGGCAATTGCCGAGAACGCCAAATGCCAGCGGCCGGGCGTCTGCAACGCTATGGAAACGCTGCTTGTACACGAGTCCGTGGCGGCGCGTTTTCTGCCAATGGTTGTACAGCGGCTGGGCGTGCAACGGCACGTAGAGCTGCGCGGCGACGCGGCCGCCTGCGCGATCACGCCCGGCATGTCCCCTGCCACCGAGGACGACTGGTCCGCTGAATATCAAGATCTGATTCTGGCCGTGCGTGTGGTAGCTTCGCTGGAGGCGGCCGTGGCGCACATCCAGCGCTACGGCTCGGCCCATTCCGACGCCATCGTGACCAGCAGTCCGGCGGCCGCCGCGCGTTTTTTAAGCGACGTTGATTCAGCCACTGTATACGTCAACGCTTCCACGCGCTTTACTGACGGCGGCGAATTCGGGATGGGCGCTGAAATCGGCATCAGCACCGACAAACTGCACGCCCGCGGGCCCATGGGGCTGGAAGAACTGACAACCTACAAGTATCAGATAACCGGCACAGGACAAATCAGGACATAACCGCTAACGCACAGGCCTCAAAGACAGGAACAGTTATCATGACGCAATACCCGCAAAAAAATGAAATTGCAGTTGCCGCCAGCATCGCGCGTTGTGCGCAGCTTGTGGCGGCCAGCCTGTCCCACACCGCAGTGCTGGCTGCAATGGGCGATGAACTGGTGGCCGTGCTGCGCGCAGGCGGCAAGGTGCTGGCGGCCGGCAACGGCGGCAGCGCGGCGGAAGCGATGCACATGGCCGAAGAACTCACCGGCCGGTTCAAAACCAACCGCGCGCCCCTGCCCGCAGTGGCGCTGTGCGCTGACCCGACGTTGTTGACCTGCATCGGCAACGACTTCGGCTTCGACGCGGTATTCAGCCGGTCCGTCGAGGCGCTGGGACGGCCGGGCGATTTACTGGTCCTGTTCAGCACCAGCGGAAATTCTCCGAATCTTGTCAACGCCTGCACTGCGGCGCGCGCGCGCGGCATGAAAGTCCATTGCCTGCTCGGGAAAAGCGGCGGGGCGCTGGCCGGGCAGGGCGATCGCGAACTGATCGTGGCGGCCACCGAAACCGCACGCATTCAGGAGGTACATCAACTGGCGATGCACATCCTGTTAGAGATTGTCGAAGTGGAGTTTG
>JBAXJV010000543.1:0-1752 GCA_037137675.1 bacterium
TATGTTGTCTGAGTTTCATAGCCTTTCAGATGTGCCATGTAAAGATGATGCACGGTCTCGGCGGCCTCTCCACGGCTTCGATTGACACCCTCGATTTTATTACGAACATGCCGATCGTCATACTTCTCTGCAAGTTGAGCGGGAGCGCTGTTCGATGAGCGCCTGATCTGCGACCCTAATTCGTATCTTTCTTCAGCAGGCCACCTATGAGTAAGATTGCCTATCTCAATGTGCAGACGACAGAGTTTCTGATAAACGACTAAATCCTCCAACCGGCGATAAGCTTCCATAATCTTGCTCCTAATCTGAGAAACCATGGTTCGGGAAGAGGGTTCAGGGTTCAGGGTTCAGGGTTCAGGAAACGCACCTGAACCCTCCCTCCCTACCTTCTTCTTGCCTGAACCCTGATACCCTGAACCCTTCCCACCTTCTTCGAACCCTCCCTACCTTGTTCCGGCGACCGGCACTACCAGCGCGTCTACTTTTTCCAGATTGACACCTTGAGCGGTGATGGACTGCACGAGCCAGCGATAACGCACACCGTCAAGTTCGACGCTAACCCGGTCGCCGGTTTCCACCATGCGCCCGTTGATCACCGCCAGATAATGCGGGTGTCCATCGCCCGGCGCCTGACTACGGGTCAGTCCTTGAATCATCAGTTGCTTACGCGCTTGCTGCCAGCGGGATTGCGGTGCTGCAATCGCAGCCGTCAGATCCGGCGCCGCTGCACGGGCGGGATCCGGTGGCGGCAGATAACCCACCGGCCAAAACGGGTTGCGCCAGGCCGCAGCCGTGTCATTCGTAACGTCACGCGCAACGGGCAGCACAGGGGGGGCGTTAGAAACCACCTCGCCGGCGGCAAAAGCGCCCTGAACTACCAGCAAGAACATTGCACAGGTGGATAGGCTGAAGGCTATTAGACTGAAGGAAAAACCGCGAGAAAACCGCGAGAAAAAACACGGGAACGTTATTGCGTCCTTTTCCATGCACGATTCTTGCTCAGCCCTGCAGCCTAACAGCCTACAGCCTAAACAACCTAATAGTCCCCTCATTTCGCGCCTCCCGCTGAAGCAGGAATGGCTGCGCTGATCATGACCGGCCATTCGATGCGCATGGCGATGGCCTGCACGTTCGGATCCCCTGCATTGCCGGTGATGCTGAGGTCGGTAATGCTCAGGTAGGGGTTGCTGGCTTCGAGTTCCTTGAGAAATGACTGTAACTGCGCGTAGCCCGCTGTGCCGGTGAGCTGGACGCCATAGGATCGGAAAGTACGGTTGGTCTTGCCCGCCGCAGCAGGAATCATCGGCAAAACAACCTCCTGGATGCCGGCCAGTTTGACATCCATCCGGCGGGCCATCTGTTCAAGGCGATCCCGGACGCTGAGCAGATACGAACCCAGTACCGGCTGAATGATGTTGTTGGAAATAGCCAGGCTGATCTCTTCCTGAAGCCGCCGATACTCTTCCCCCGCGAATACCATGGCGTGAACCTCGCGGTCGGCCTTGGCAAGCGCATCCGTAAGTTTGTCCGCCTCCAGCGTATTGCGGATATGCATGTCGCGCTGCGCAAGGCCCAGAGTGACAACGGCAAACAGCAGCGCCGCCGCGCCAATGCCGATCAGGACAAAAACCTGAATGCGTTCCTTGGGTGATTGTGGAAGCTTCATGGGAACACCTGTACAGGAGACAGGAGACAGTAGTCAGTCGCGCCGCTGGCGCAAAAGCCGCCAGATGGGGCGGGAGATGAGAAAGG
>JBAXJV010000544.1:0-1748 GCA_037137675.1 bacterium
GCAACGGCTGGCCAACATTGCGCGCCTGACGCCGATGCTGCGGGCGGCGGGACTGAAGGACGAGGCGATCTATGTGGATCCTCTCGTCTTTCCCATTGCGACAGACTCGAATAACGCCCGGTCGTTCCTGGATGCTGTGACTGCGATCCGGCGGGACTATGGCGCCGGGATCCATGTATCCGGCGGGTTGAGTAATGTGTCGTTCGGAATGCCGAACCGAAAGCTGATCAACCAGGTCTTCACCTGGCTGGCGGTGGAAGCCGGGGCCGACAGTGGCATCCTGGATCCATTGCAGATGAACAGCAGGATCCTGTCCGCCGTGGATACGACGACCGAGCCGTTTGGGTTGGCCAAGGCTCTTTTGACCGGTGAAGACCTGTTCGGCGAAGCCTACATTATGGCGCACCGCGAAGGCCGTCTGGGTGGCGAATAATTTCCGATCTATGGAGATGATGATGAACAACACTGTCCTCGATCCCTTGACGATGAAGGACTGGCAGATTGCCGAAGCGGCTGAGCGGCATATGAAACCGCTCCGTCAACTGGCCTCCGAACTGGGCCTTCTCGAAGATGAAGTGATTCCGATGGGGCGCCAGCTTGGAAAAGTCGACCAAAGGATGGTCATGGACCGTATCCGTGATCGGCCTTCCGCGAAGTACATCGATGTGACGGCCATCACGCCGACGCCCCTGGGAGAAGGCAAGACGACAACGACGATCGGGTTGGTCGAAGGGCTCAGCAAACTGGGGAAGCGGGTGTCAGGAGCCATCCGCCAGCCGAGTGGAGGCCCGACCTTCAACATCAAGGGATCGGCGGCGGGGGGCGGAATCGCCCAGTGCATTCCGCTGGCGCCGTTCTCGATTCGTATGACAGGCGACATCGATTCCATTACCAATGCGCACAATCTGGCCATGGTGGCGCTTACGTCCCGCATGCAGCATGAGCGGAACTATGATGATGTCCGCCTCGCGAAGACGGGCATTCGCCGTCTGAACATCGATCCGAACCGCGTGGCGGTGAAGTGGTGCATTGATTTTTGCGCGCAGAGTCTGCGCAACATCGGCATCGGGCGCGGTGGGAAGATGGACGGCGTCGAGATGGACTCCGGCTTTCAGATTTCCGTTGGCAGTGAAGTCATGGCCATTCTGGCGGTGGCCAGGGACCTCAAAGATTTGCGACAGCGTCTGGCCAGGATGGTTCTGGCTTACGACAAGGACGGTCGTGAGATTACCACGGCGGACCTGAAAGTGGATGGCGCGATGGCCGCATGGATGGTCGAGGCCATTAACCCGACCTTGCTCCAGACGGTCGAGGGGCAGCCTGTTTTTGTTCATGCCGGGCCCTTCGCCAACATCGCCATCGGGCAGAGTTCGATCATCGCCGACGAGATCGGAACGCGGCTCTCCGAGTACCATGTAACGGAAAGCGGGTTCGCGGCGGACATCGGATTTGAGAAGTTCTGGAACCTCAAGTGTCGTTTCTCGGGGCTCGCGCCGAGTGCCGTCGTGGTCGTCGCCACGATTCGCGCGCTCAAGATGCATGGGGGCGGGCCGGCGGTCAAGCCCGGCGCCAAGCTGGACGAGGCGTATCTCAAGGAGAATCTCGGGTTGCTCGAGCAGGGGTGTGAGAATCTGGTGGCGCACATTGAGATCGTGAAGAAATCGGGCGTGCGGCCTGTTGTCTGCATCAACAGCTTCCACACCGATACCCCGGCCGAGGTGGCGCTGGTCAGGCGGGTGGCGGAGGCC
>JBAXJV010000545.1:0-1745 GCA_037137675.1 bacterium
CTTATGGCGCGTGACGCGATGAATGCGCTGGAGCAGTACCACGCGAAACTGCTGGCAGGTTCCCGTGGCCTGCCGCTTTTCGATGTTTATCCCAATCCCATGCCGTTGACTTTTGGCAAGCTCGAGGCTGGCAACTGGCCCGCTTCCGCGCCCAGCCGCGCCGTGCTTGCTGGCGTGCTGGGATTGCTGCCGAACAAGACCAAGGAGCAGGTTTGCGACGAATTCCGCGCCGCCCTGCAGGCCGCAGGCGATGAATTCTTCACGCAGAATTTTGAACTGCAATTTATGTACAAGCACGACAGCAGCGTGCTGGATCCGGCCCACCCCCTGCCGCAATCCATCCTGCGCGCATCGGGTCAGACGCTGGAAGTCGCCGGCATGACCGCATCGTGCGATGCCTGGTTCTATAATAACCAGCTTAAGATTCCGACCGTAGTCTGCGGTCCCGGTACTTTGAAGGTGGCGCATTCGAAAGACGAGCAGATTGGCATGCAGGAAATCGCTGGCGCCGCAGAGACACTGCTAAGTTCAATCGTGGACTATTGCGGGGCGAAAACGTAAGAACTGGTTGCAATGCCGGAGGTTATCAGATGAAAGCTTTGGTTAAGACTCAGAAAGGTGTGGGATTTATTGAGGTTCGGCAGATGCCGGAACCGCAGCCGGGGCCGGGCGAAGTTAAAATTAAAATTGTGGCCTGCGGCATCTGCGGATCGGACATCCATGTGCGGCACGACACCTTTCCCTACTGGCCGCCCGTGATCCTGGGCCATGAATTCACCGGCACGATCATCGAGCTGGGAGCGCAATGCAGCCTTTATAAGCTCGGCGAGCGGGTGGTGGCCGAACCTCATACCAGGGCCTGCGGGGTCTGCTATCTGTGTCGCACGGGAAATATCCAGATCTGTCCTCAGAAGCGTTCGCCGGGGTGGGGCATTGACGGCGGTATGGCGGAATACATCTGCTATCCGGAAAAACTATTGCACCGCATTCCGGCACACATGACCTGGGATCAGGCTGCCGTCGTAGAGCCGACGGCCAATGTGGTAACCGACCTTCTGGAACGTACCGGTGTGATTGCAGGTGATCTGGTGGTGGTTCAGGGGCCGGGGCCGATCGGACTGCTGACCGCGCTGGTGGCCCGTGCGGTCGGGGCGCGCGAAGTGGTCATAATCGGCACGCCCGGCGACGAAGCGCTGCGCCTGGCCAAGGCCCGGGAACTGGGATTTAAACATGTAGTCAACATCGGCACAACCGATCCGGTCAAGGCTGTGATGGAGCTTAGCAGCGGGCTGGGTGCGGATATCGTGGTGGAATGCAGCGGGGCGCCCAAAGCCATCCCGACCACCATCGAGCTGGTGCGCAAACGCGGCAAGATCTGCGTGATTGGCTTGACCGGCAACCGTAATGTGGAACTCCCATGGGATAAATTTACTTCAAAGGCCGTGGACATGATTTTCAATATGTCCACGAGTTACACCTCCTGGGACCGCACAATCAGTTTGATTGCCAGCGGTGCGGTGCCGGCGGAGCAGGTAATTACGCACAAGGCGCAGCTGGAGGATTGGGAATCAACTTTTGATGCAGTGGAACAGCTGAAGGCCTTGAAGGCGCTGCTGATTCCAGGATGACCGTTTGAATCAAGGAGAAGCGTATGGCAAAGAGTTTGGGTTTTGGTGTGCTGGGTGCGGGTTTGATCGCGCCATTTCATGCGAAGTCAATTCAGGCATCCACAGGCGGAACGCTGG
>JBAXJV010000546.1:0-1744 GCA_037137675.1 bacterium
GATACCACCAGATGCCGCGAATGGGGGTGGCAGTCAGGGGTGCAATCATGGCATTGTAAAGTCCGGATAGTGTCCAGGGGTGGCCTGGTCCGATCAATTTCGGGAAGGCGCCCGGAATCTGGCGGCCTTCGCGCTCTGCTTGATCGGCATCGCGGTCCCACCGGGCGAAGGCCTGTGCATATGCATTATGCGGGTCTGGATAGGCGGCCAGAGAACGCTGCCAGCGTTCCAAGTAGGGGGCGAAAACCGGTTCGCTTTCCAGTACGGCGCGGGGCAACCAGGCTTCGCCGGGGGTGGCTCCGACAGAGGCGGAAATCAGGCCCAGAGGAATTTCCGGATGGGTTTTACGGAGCGCCCGGGCGCAATAATATGCCAGCGCGGAAAATGACGCCGCCGTTTCACTCCTGCATTCCTCCCAGCACAGGCCGCCAATACTGGTGAGCGGGGTGAGTTCAACACGCCTGGGAATAGTAAGAAAACGCAGGCACGGGTCGGACGCGAGCGCGGCATCGGCAAGGCCGTTTTCGGCATCTTGAAGCCGCATTTCCATGTTCGATTGACCAGCGCAGACCCACACGTCGCCCGCCAGAATGTTTTTGAATTCCAGAACACCGTCAGGCGTAATGATGGTCAAGTCATGAGGGCCGCCGGCGCAAAATGGGCCCAGGTCAATCTGCCAGTCTCCGTGTTGATTGGCGCGGCCAGGAAAGGTCCGGCCGCGAAAATGGATTTCAATGGCGGCGCCGGGCTGTGTCGAACCGCTGCAGGGCAGGCGCAGATCGCGTTGTAAAACAGCGTTGTCGGCAAGCAACAGGGATGTCATTCTGCGATCAATTCCCAGTAGGTCCTAGTCCATGCATCCAAAGACGTGAACGTCATCTGTTTGTCCTGCCCATGGGGGAAATGAGATCAGAGCCCAGGCGGCATGAGCTTTGGCCCGTGCGCGAGCAGATAGGTCTCGGCCTCGGGATTCCATAGTCCGTTATGCGCTGCGCAAAGGCTGGCGAGTTCGGCGAAAAATGGCTGCGTCTGGCCGGCCGTCGCAAAATCGGCGATGGCCGTCAGCGGCAAATCGTACTGGGTATAGATCAGCTTTTTTCCGCCCGGGATGGATGGCAGATTCAAAATCGCTTCGCGTGCTGCGGTAATGCCACCGACGTGCGTAATCATGGCCGAGGGATTGATTCTCCCCGAGGACATCAACGCCAAGGCCTCGCGCATGTCGTCGGTATTACCGCCAGAGGTGCCCACAATATGGGTCTCGGCGTAATGAACGTTGTAAAAGTTCAGCCTGGCCGCGAAATCAGTCCGGGACGGCCCGGCAAAAAAGTTGAGGCATCCATTACGGCCCAGCAGTGCGTCCGCTTGCTCGATTACCGGAGCCACCGGTGCAAACGCAAATACGTCGTCGAACCCGGCCTGTGTCAATCCGCGCAGTTTAGCCAGCGCTTCCGTGGGATTTGAGGTGTTGACGTAGAGCAGCTTTACTCCGTGGTTGGCAGCATCGCCAGCTGTCATGAGCTGCGCTGCACGATCAAGGCGGGCTTGATCAATGTCGGTCACGACGAGCAGCCGTGGACGGCGCGGTCCATGAACAAGGTAATCTATGCAGCCAAGACCCATCGGGCCCGCTGCTGCGAGCAAGGCGCAGGCGCCGTCCTCAACGATTCCCATCAGGTGCTGGTAGCTTCCGTAGCGGGTGTGGTACTGGGCGTGGCAGGCGCCGACGATGCAGGACATCGGT
>JBAXJV010000547.1:0-1730 GCA_037137675.1 bacterium
CGCACCCGGCGGCACCTTGCAGGTGAACAATCTCAACGCGCTCTCGACCAATTCGTTGGTCGTATCCAACGGAACCTTGAGAATACCCACTGGCCTGGCAACGATCGGCAACAGCGCTGGCTATCGCTCCGCGCTTGTGTCCGGCAGCGGCTCGCTCTGGACCAATGGCAGCGCGCTGACCATCGGCAGTAATGCGCAGGTTACTGTTGATGCGGGTGGCACGCTTTCCATTGGTGGCGCGCTGATTGTGTCAAACATGGGGCCAGCGGCCAATGGGCTGATTGTCACCAATGGCGGCATGTTGTTCAGCACGGCCGCATCCTTTGTCGGTAACGCTTCATCCAACAACAGCATGCTGGTCGCGGGCGGCGGCGCGCTCTGGAACGGTGGCGCTGTTGCATTGACCGTCGGTAATAGCGCGACGGCCACCAACAACCTTTTGCGTCTGGATGGGCAGGGAGCGCCGGGTGGCGCTGTTGTAACTAACCTGAGTACTTTAACCGTGGGCGCCATTGCAGGTGCTGACCGAAACGGGCTGATTGTTGGTAACGGCGGACGGATATTCACTGCCGGGGCTGCAGTTATCGGAACTGCCGGGTCGGGGAATTATGTCCGGGTGCAAGGCCCTGCGGGTTCCTTATGGAATGCCGGGAATGCGGCTGTCACAGTGGGATCGGGAGCGGGCGCCAGGAATAATGCATTGGTAATTGATGGAAACGGCGTAGATGGCGGATCGGTGGTGACTAACACCGGCACCTTAAATACCTTCATCATCGGTTCGGCCGCCGCCGCCAATAGTGTCATCATCACCAACGGCGGACGGCTCTTCACCGGCGGTGCAGCGACGATCGGAAATGCGGGATCAACCGGAAATTACGTCCGCGTGGAAGGCGGCGCCGTAACTTCGCTGTGGAATGCCGGGAATCAGACTCTTACGGTAGGATCGGGAGCTAACGCCATCTTTAATACCCTGACGATTGACGGCAAAGGAGTATTGGGCAGCGCCGTTGTGACCAATGCCTCCAAATTATTTGTAAATTATAATGCGCAGAGCGGCGGTGGCCCCAATTTAGTGCTGGTTACCAATCAAGGGATATTGAGTGTGGGAACGCTTTGTGTCGGGTACAACACCGCGGATTCTTTATATTCGTCCTCCAATAATGTTCTTGAAATTGCGCAAGGCGGGCAGGTGTTTGCTTCGAATAATATTGCGATTGGCGGAGCTTTGAACGAAATTTATAAGGGGCACCATTCTAACAATCGTTTGGTAGTTAGAGATGCAAATTCAGTGCTCGATATGAGAAACTCCAGCCTCACAATTGCCTTTTTGAATAGTGGCAGCGGAGTTTACACCAGCGGGTTTAATCAAGTTTTATGTGATGGAGGGCTGATAACCAACATGGGCGCTACGACTGTCGGATGTACCGTCGGTTCAAACGACGTATCCGGCTTCAATGGTATAACCGTAACCAATGGTGGGCGCATATATAGCAGAGGCGCTATTCAAGTGGCTGTCAACTATCAGTCGAACGACTGGATTACTATTACTGGAACCAACTCCATCTGGGATGCAGGCGGCTCTAATCTGACGGTGGGTACAAGTATCGTGGGCAACAGTGACAATGCGGTGCTGATTAATAATTCCGGTACCCTCGATGCCATCGGCACGCTGACTCTGGCGGGCGCTCTTAATTACGTGAATCTGCGCGGCGGCACGCTGGGCGTAGCAA
>JBAXJV010000548.1:0-1713 GCA_037137675.1 bacterium
CGCCTGACGCTGCCATCACCGCGCTACGCCCTGATCTCAGGCTGGCAGAGCATGGACGACGCAGAGGTTTTGAAACGGCTGCCCAACCCGGCCTTCACACCCTTCGAGACCGTGCTGGTTGCACCCGAATGCGCCGCCGGGCTGCCGCCCTCCACCAGCACAGGCATGACCGGCAGCGTCGAATGCGTGGCCTACCGGCCAGGGCGCGTAGTTCTGAACGTAAACGCGCCGCAAGCGGTCATGCTGCGCGCCGCCGACAAGTACGACCGCGACTGGAAGGCCTGGGTGGACGGCCTCCCGGCGGCCGTGCGTCGGGTGGACTACATCGTTCAGGGCGTATTCGTGCCCGCCGGACGCCATACCATCCGCATGCAATATTCCCCCGCCCGCTGGCCGCTGTATGTGCAGGGGGTTGGCCTGCTGATCGTACTGATCGCCGCGCTCACGCTGATCGCGACCGCCCTGCGCCGGCGCCCGGAGATGATTCACAATGCCGCCGGTTGAGGAACTCCCGCAGCCAGCCCTTTCGGTGGTGATTCCGACCCTCGGCCGCCCCACCCTCGTGCGCACCGTCGCTTCGCTGATCGCCGCCCGCGGCAGCCTCGACATGGAAATTCTGATCGTCGGACGGCTGGGCGACGGCGCCGTGGCGAACGAAATACGGCGGCTCGACGGTCTGACGCCAGGGCTGATCTCCCTGCTCCCGCTGCACTTTGCCAGCGGCGATTCGAGCGAGAAAAAGAATTCCGGGGCCCGCGCCGCCCGTGCCGTGATTGTGGCCTTTGTGGATGACGACGTGGTTGTGGCGCCGGACTGGCCGCGCCGCATTCTTGAACCTTTTGCCGACCCGTCCGTCGGACTCGTAAGCGGGCCGGGGCTGGTCCCGGACGACGTGCCACTGATCACGCGACTCTCCGGAGCCACGCTGGCCTCATGTGCGGCAGGCTATGTCGCCGGGCGCTACACCACCACCGGCGATAAGCCGGTCTCCGTGAAATGGTCGCGCCTGATTGGCTGTAACATGGCCTATCGCAAACAGCTGCTGGAAGAAATCGGCGGCTTTGATCCGGCCTTCTGGCCCGGCGAGGAGATGATTGCCGCCTTCCGCGCCACCCGCCCGCCACGCCATCCGCTGGTTTTTCATCACGGCGCCTGGCTCTATCATTACCCGCGCGCATCACTATGGCGCTTCTGCAAACAGGTCTATGGTTACGGCGCGACGCGCATCCGCCTGGTGCGTGCTGGCGTGGAGTGCGAACCCTCCACCTTCGCGCCGGCCGCGCTGGTTCTGGGCGCCGCAGTGCTGGCGGCTGGCGCGCCTTTCTGCCGTGTTTGCGTCTGGCTGCTGTTCGCCGCCGCCGCACTTTACATGCTAGGCGTATTGACCGCCGCCGCGCTGAAAGTCCGGGAAACAAAACGCGCGGCCGATTTCGCCATCGTCTTCATGATCCCGCTCATGCACGCCAGCTACGGCATCGCGGAATGGGTCGAGGTCTTTTTCCCCGATCGCGACCTCAGCGAGCGTCCCGCCAGCGCAGCCTGAAAAACTGATCACCCGCCGTACGGGCAGGCGCCGCTGGATGAGCAGCTGGAGCAGGCCGCAGAGGGAGTGTGTTCGTGCCCGTGCGCCGCTGCAGCGCCGACGCTGAAAGACGAAAGCAGCTTGCTGATTTTTCGCGATCCACAGGCCGGGCAGCTTTTTGGAACATCACC
>JBAXJV010000549.1:0-1707 GCA_037137675.1 bacterium
GACTCGGGAAAAGACAATAGCTCCTGATTTAGAATAACTTCGCCAAAAGCGTTTTGCAGCACCGGTTGAGAGCCGATTGCCAGCAACTGGCGCATGTTGTCGTAGCGCGCTGCAGGCGTGTCAAGCAGGCCCTGAAGCATGATCCGGGCCTTCAGATTGTCGGAGTCGGACTGCAGCACGCGCTCCACCAGCGCACGCGCCTCCGGACGCTGCCCGCGGGTGTTCATCCAATCGGCCTGGGCCAGCGCCAGCTCGCTGTTGTCTGGAAACACCCGCGCATAGAGATTCAGCGCCTCTTGCGCATCGCCCTTGCGCCCCATGGATTCCAGGAGCTGGGCACGGCGCACGGCGAGTCCGATCTGGCCGGGATTGACGTCCAGACTTTCCGAATAATAACGCAAGGCCTTTTCGGACTCGTCGTTACGGCGGCAGACATCGCCCATTAACATCAGCGCCTCATCGCTATTGGGGTCGAGCTTATGCCATTGGCTCCAGAGTTCGAAAGCTTTCGGGTAATCGCCGCCGGCAAAAGCTGCATGTCCATCTTGTCGCAAAAGTTCGGTTTGGAGCTCGAATGACGGCTTGGCGTTGGTTATACCCATGCCGGTGATCTGATAGTAGAGCGACAGGCTGAGGTCGGCAGGCGGCGGCGGTACATTTTCGACTGTGACAATACGGTTGGATTCATTCCCCTGCGTGGCCGGCGGCACCGCCGAACCCTCGACGATAGCACGGGCGGTGGGAATCACCGCCATCACCGAGGCCAGCGTCGCAGGCTGTTCCATGGCAAAAGGGAAGCGCACAAAAAGCGAGAGGCCTTTGACAGCAAAGGCCGTGGCGACAGTTTTGAGCCAGGGAAGCGCACGGGTGCTGGCGGCAGGTTCAAGGTCCGCAAGATTGACATACATGCCCGAAGCCTGAAGTTCCTGGAGTTGGAGCGCGATCTTGTCAGGCTGGAGCAGATCAAGCCCGCGTTCGTCATGCACGTAAACGCGCGGCGTAACCTGCATATCATAAACCCGGGCCAGGCGGTTCACGACGTCAACATCCCAGACCAAACACGGCACGATGCCATGCGAAGTCACATCCATCCATTGCGGCCCCAGCTGGGTGATACGGTAAGCGTGCGAGTTGATCCAATGGGCGAGCCATGGCTCCCGGTTAAGCTGCGGGCTCCATTCAGCCAGATTATCAATCCGGTTGCGCAGGTTAAAATCCACCACGCGCGCCTGCGCCACGCCTGCTTTGGGATCCCACAAATTCAAGCCCAGCATGCCGGGCATGGGGGATCCGCGCAACTCGGAGCCGTCCGTGAAAATGGACTCGCCGTTGAGCCGCACAAAGCACTGGCGTCCGCGCATAAACACATCGAGGGTGTTGACTTCTTTTGGACGCACGGTCACTCGCGAAGAGGCCAGCGCAAACGGCTCCAAGCCCGGACACTTCTGACGCAGCCAGGCGTTGCCGCCTTCCAGCCCGATGTAAATGTACGACTCCTCGTCGGGTGTGGCGCGCAGAAAAACTCCGAACTGGCCCCTGATCGGGACGAACCTCAGTCGCGCCTGGAAATCACGGCACAGGTTGCTGCCAGCGAGCCACATTTTGGCTCCGGTAGTCGCAGGCATGGATCGCAGAAGAATACCGTTGGTGCCAAAGGAGCTGCGCCCCCAGTCGGTGATCCAGGCCGTCTCGCTGCCGAGCGCGGTG
>JBAXJV010000550.1:0-1703 GCA_037137675.1 bacterium
TCAGGGTTCGGGGTTCAGGCCGGATTTTTCCTGAACCCTGACACCCTGAACCCTGGTTTCTCAGAGGAGTGTTCGGGGTTCGGTAGTCGGTAGTCTGGTGGTCAGTGGTCAGTGGTCGGGGTTCGGAAAAAGTGTTCCTGAACACCGAACACTGAACACTGTCCCCACCCCGAAACTAAATGGCTGCATGGAGGCGACAATGGAAGCGACAAGGATGCTGGCGGTGGATTTCGGCGCATCGGGCGGCAAATGTTTTTCCGGAGTGCTGCAGGACGGCGCTTTCGCAATGGAGGAAATCCACCGCTTCGCCCACGAAGGGGCGGCCTTCTTCCTGCCGGATCGTAACGGCGTGATTGTGGAACGGACATACTGGGACGACACTTTTCTTTACCAGAACATTTTGACAGGGCTGCGTGAATACCGGCGCCGCTTTGGCGCCGCACTGGACGGCATTGGCATTGACACCTGGGGGGCTGACGGCCAGTTTCTTTCTGCGGACGGCGATCTGCTCGGCAAAGTCTACGCCTACCGCGATCAGCGACTCGACCAGATGATCGCGGCAGTCAAGGCACGCATCGCCGCGGATCGCATTTACGCCATTACCGGCATCCACTTCCAGCCGTTCAACCTGAGCAACCAATTGCTCTGGTTCATGCAAAACCGGCGCGAAGCCCTGCGCCCCGGCGCTTTTTTTCTTCCGATTCCATCCCTGTTCTACTACTACCTCGGCGGCGTGCGCATGGTGGACTCGACCTGGGCCAGCGTCACGCAGCTGATGGATGCCAAAACGCAAAAGTGGAGCGCGGAGATTTTAAAGGCCCTGGATATTCCCTCCGGCATGCTTCCATCCATCGTCGCCCCGGGCACCGTCGTCGGCACGCTCACGCCGGCTGTCGCGGCGGCTGTCGGACTCGACGCGTCCGTCCGCCTGCTCGCCGTCGGGTCGCACGACACGGCGAGCGCCTATGCCGCAGCCCCTGTGGACCGCACCGATGAAGCGCTGATCATCAGCTCCGGCACCTGGTCGCTGGTGGGCAAGCTGGTGCCATCCCCGATCACAACCCCGGCCGCCATGGCAGCCAACCTCAGCAACGAAGGCGGCATCGGCAACACCCGGCTCTTAAAAAACTGCATGGGTAGCTGGCTCGTGCAGGAACTCCGGCGCGGCTGGCGTAACACTGATGGGCGGGAGATGCCCTGGGACGAGCTCGGCGTGCTCACCGCACGGGCGCCTGCCTTCCAATCGCTCGTGGATCCCGACGATCCGGGCTTTTACCATCCCGCGAACATGCAGACGGCCATCGCGGAATTTTGCGTTCGCACCGGCCAGCCGCCGCCGCCGGATCGCGGCGCGTTCGTGCGCACGGTCTACGAAAGCCTGGCGCTCACCTACCGCCGCGCCCACGAGCAGATTGCCGCAGTCTCAGGCAACCCGTGCCGGGTAGTCCATATCGTCGGCGGCGGTTCCAAGAACGAACTGCTTAACCAGTTTACGGCCGATGCGCTGGGCTTAGCGGTGGTGGCGGGGCCGGTCGAAGCAACAGCAGTCGGCAACCTGATGGTACAGGCACAGGGCTTGGGTGCGCTGCGTACACTTCATGACGCGCTGCCGATTATTCGCAAGGCCTTAAAAACGACTTTTATTGCCGCGCTATTAAAAGGTAGAAGCAATTATTTATGCACCTATCGATTGAAAAATGCGC
>JBAXJV010000551.1:0-1690 GCA_037137675.1 bacterium
CTGGCCATCACCCCCTGGCCCTACGCCGATCTGTATCAGGACGTGAAGGAGCACATCGCGGTGCGCGACTACCGCAAGTACAATCTGGTGGAGCCGGTGATCAAGCCCGTGGGCATGACTTTGGACGAGGTCCGGGAGCAGCTTTTCCGCGGCTTCCGCGAATTTTATATGGACAAGATGAAGCGGATGCGAACCATGCCCCCCTGGAAGCAGGCGTTCATGAAGACGCTGATGAAGCTCCTCATGGAACATTCCTACCTCAAGGATCAGATGCAGGGGATGGGGCATCTGGCCCAGGAGGGCGATGATACCTCCGGGGCGCCGGCGGATCGGATGGAGAAGCACATTGTGCCGTGAGACGCGCACCATCACGGGGAGATTGTAACATGTCTGTTCAACGAACAAGCATCGGCTCTGGGGCTGCAAAGAGAGTTTGTCACGCCATGCTGCTGTGCGGGGCGTCTTTTCTCAGCATGGTTCAATCCGGGCCCGGCGCCTCGGCGCCCACCGTCACGTTGCAGATTCCCTACCGGGGGATATTCCTTTCGCCGACGCGTGTGGCGATCGATGCGGCTGGGGCACTCTACGTCACCGATTCCCGGGCCGGGCAGGTGATGAAGCTCAGCACCAATGGAACGGTGTTGGCCGCGAAGAGCGGATTGGCGAAACCGCTGGCCGTGGCTGTGGGTAATCAGAGCCTGGTCTATGTCGGCGAGGAAGGGAACGGCAGCGTGCTGGTATTCAACTCCGCCCTGACCAATGCACTCTATTCGCTGGGAGCGGGAAGCAACGAATTCCAGTTGCCCAACCATATTGCCGTGGACACGAACCAGAGTAATGGCTGGATCTACGTCTCCGACAGCCGGGCCAACCAGATCCGGTGCTACACCAACTCGGCGCTGGTGAAGACGTTTGGAGCCAAGGGTTCAGGCAATGGCCAGTTCGATTTCCCCGCCGGCTTGTACGTCAGCCCGGCACAGGAACTCTATGTGGTGGATCAGAACAACGATCGCGTCCAGGTTTTCAACAGAACCGGTGTCTTTCAGCGTGTATTCTCCCTCCAGACGCCCGCCGACCTGGTGGCCACCAATATCTACGGAAGGCCCCAGGGGATCACTGGCGACAGTGCGGGGCGCGTCTACGTGACGGACGCTTTTCAGGGCGAGATCAAGGTGTTCGACACGGCCGGCGCCTACCTGTCGACGATCGGTGGATTTGGCGACTGGATTGGCCAGCTTCGATCGCCAGGGGCGGCCACGATGGGGCCGGACCAGTGGCTTTTCGCGGCTTCCATCAACAACAACCGGGTGGAGATTTTTGGCATCCAGGGAGGCGTGCCTGTTTATGTGACGCTGCAGGTGATTTCATCCCACGGCACGCCGTCTCCCGTGGCGGGTCTCTATACGAACGAGTTGGGCGCGGTGTTGACGAATGTCGTGAACGCGACGGAGTTAAGCGGGCAAACGCAGTACGTGTGCACCGGCTGGTCACTCACGGGAAACGCGCCCGCATCCGGCGGCACCAATACCTTGATCATGACCCATACCAACAACGCGGTGCTCACGTGGCTCTGGAAAACGCAGTACCGCCTGACGATCACCGCCGGGGTGCATGGCGTTGCGTCGGCGTCGAACCTCTGGTGGGATGCCGGGACAACTTCGACGGTGACGGCGACGCCGGACATTTACTA
>JBAXJV010000552.1:0-1687 GCA_037137675.1 bacterium
ATATGGATAGTAGAGGTCGCTGACGGTGGACCTGTAATTCCCGACAAGCGCTGCACGTTTACGGTCGGGATAATTTTCCCACGGTCCGCGCCCATACCAGCGCACGCATTCGAAGCCGACGGGCAGCATCAGCTCGAGCCCGATGCGGGCCACCGTCGGCGTTTCCGCCGCAATCCATGAACGCTGTCGAATCTGCAACTCCCCATTGGACGCCAGATGATATGTCGTTTCGCAGCGGATCAACGGCGTTGATCCAGCGCCCGTAAGCCGCGACACCACGCGTACCACGGCAGCTCCGGAATCTACCAGCCCCCACTCCACCAACGCCGGATTGCGTTGCAGATGGTCCAACCCGGCCTGTGCCCAGAGGGCCTTGTAGCCGGAGGGATTGTTCAGCAAGAAATCATTGTCCGTCGGCGCCCGCCAGTAACATTCAACCGGAGCGGCGGCCAGGCGCTCGACGCCGTCAACGATCCAGGACTTCAGGAGTCCGTCGCGACGGCCCCAGCGCAACGTGGCACAGCCCGCATGCAGGCTGATTGCAGCTTCATCAGCATTGCCTGCCACGCGTACGCCTGCAGGCAGACTCGGCCACTGCCGCGCACGGACCGGCCAGGGCAGCGCAAACTGATCCCATGTCAGCGCATGCCCAGCAGGCGCCCATGCTTCAGCACGGATCAGTTCACAGCGCAGATCAAGCCAGTACTCCGCCCCCGGCCGCGGAGCGGGCGGAGGCGGTAAAGGCAGCACGATTGCCGCCCGCTCCCCGGCCGGCACAGCCGGTAGATCCACACGCCCGGCTGCAATCCCGCAGCCGTTTTCGGTGACCTTCCAAACCAAAGCCATGCCATCAAGCGAGCGTTCAAGGTGTTTGTTCCAGATGTTGACACGACCATGCTTCAAGTCGTCCGGGGTGGCCAGCAGCGCCACGGGGGACTGTATCTGCTGGACTTCCCAGGCGCCGGGATGCGGATCAAGATCGGGCGAGACAAGGCCATTCAGCACCTGTGTCGGATGTTCAGGATGGCGCACATAATCCCAGCCGCAGCCGAGATCGCCGCCGTAGCCGAAAACCCGCCGGCCATCGGGAAGCTTCATCGCCAGCGCTTTGTCCTGCCAGTCCCAAATAAAGCCACCCTGAAATGACGGATGTTCGTCCACCATTTTCCAGAACTCCTCGAAATTGCCGCTGGCGTTGCCTTTGGCATAGGCGTACTCAATCATGAACATTGGTCGCGTCTCAGTAGCATCTGCCATTACACGACGGACCCAGTCCAGGTTGGGATACATCGGCGTCATAACGTCGGTAATGTCCGCGCCGGCGTTGCCGCCCTCGTAGATCACCGGCCGCGTCGGGTCGGCGTGCCGCAGCCAGGCATGCATAGCGGCATGGTGTGGACCAAAGTGGCTTTCGTTGCCCAGCGACCAGAAGATCACGCTGGCGTGGTTGCGATCGCGCAGGCAGAGCCGGATCGCGCGCGCCAGATAGGCGTGCGCCCAGGCGGGATCGCGGCTGAGGTCGCCGTGCACGCCGTGGGTTTCCAGATTGGCCTCATCCACCAGGTAGATCCCCAGTTCGTCACAGAGGTCGTACCAGCGCGGGTCATCGGGATAATGACAGGTTCGCACGGCGTTGAAGTTAAGCCGCTTCATCAACACGATGTCGCGCCGCATGTCATCCACAGTC
>JBAXJV010000553.1:0-1677 GCA_037137675.1 bacterium
GGCCGGATTTTACCTGAACCCTGATACCCTGAACCCTGGTTTCTCAGAGGAGAATTCAGAATCCAGAATGAATACGCTAAATCAGCTCTTCTCCGCGCCTCCGCGCCTCAGCGCGAAAACCTCTTGATCCCCCCCCAATCCGCGAGATCCGCGCAATCCGTAGCCAAAAACTTCCACCACGAAGGTCACGAAGAACACGAAGCGGTGGCGGTTTTGATTCCCTTCGTGTGCTTCTCTTCCTTCGTGGTGAAGGATTCGTCGGTAATCGGTGAACAGGCACACTTCTACTCCGCGCCTCCGCGCCTCTGCGCGAAACCCTCTTGATCTGCCTTACCAATCCGCGCAATCCGCGCAATCCGTAGCCTCTTCGCTTTCCGCACGCCATCCGTCCGCTTCCTGCGTCGCTGCTTGCATGGACTGACTGTGGCTGATATTATTCAACCATGATTGCACCTTCACAACAATCTACGTTGGGTGCCCGTTTAGGGCTGACGGTTCATGTTTCGGCTTTTCGAATCAGGTTGGAAGCCTTGCGCAAGCGGTATCCTTCTACAACGGCTGCCGCTCTGGAGGATTGGCTGCTGGATGTTGCCAACCGCCGCGGGGCCCGTATTGTTGTCAGAGAGCCGCCAGCCCCGGAAAATTTTACTCCGCCGCTTTACCAAGAGTTAACGCAGGAGGAGCTTGTGGTGGCTATTTGTCAGCTTCAGGGACAAGACCGGCCGCAACTTTTACGCCTGGCCGCCCAGTTCATTTCGCGTGGCGAACTGGATTTTGCCGCATTGGCGCTAGTGGCAAGACGTGAACGGGTCGGTTCCGTCCTCGCCGCAATGGCCAAAGAGGCGCTCAAGGTCTCGCCCGGCCATCCGTGCTGGTCTTTTCTAGCTAAATTCTTTGCAACGGCATCGCTGCCGCACGATGTTGTCATGCATTGGACCCGTTTGGCTGAACCGGTGATGGCACATGGCAGGGTTAATGCCGCAGGGTGGAGGCTGGTGGCATGACGAATGCCGAAAAGTTGCTTGCGGCGGTGGATCAACGGCTGTCCGGAAAGGTGGATCTGACTTTATACGGGCGGGCGGCCCTGCAGCTTGGTTTCCCGAATCCTCCGTTGGACTATGCGTTGAGCCGCGATGTGGATGCCGTGATGTGGATCGGGCAGGCGGAGGAATTACTGGCACGTACAAACTTCTGGGCCGTGATCGAAGAGGTGAATGCTTTGTTTGCCGATCAGGAACTGTATATCAGCCATTTTTTCGAGGATTCCCAGGTGATCCTGACGGCCGATTGGCTGTCTAAACGGCTGCCCATTCACGGTCAGTGGAATAATCTTAGTCTGTATCGCCTGGGTAATGAAGATCTGTTTTTGAGTAAGCTGATGCGGGATGACCCGATAGATCGTATGGACGCCATGTTTATCATCAAATCGGCGCCGCTTTCGTCGGAACATATTCGGCGCGCTATCCAGACGGCTCGGATTCCACCAGTTCCTGAAATTGCAGAGCAGTTCAAAAGATGTGCCAAACGGTTTCAAGAATAAAAGTAACCCAACCCCTTGACTACGAAGCGCACGAAGAACACGAAGCGCTGGCAAGTAAGCCAGGAAGATTAACTACGAAACACAGGAAGACGGCTCGGCGGGACGCCTCGCCCTACCTTGCGACCCTTGAGCGTATT
>JBAXJV010000554.1:0-1675 GCA_037137675.1 bacterium
ATGTACGGTACTCGTTGCCGCCGCCTGACGCCCTGTGCGCGCCCAAGCTGCCTGATGCCAGAAATTTGCCCCGATCTCGACAGCGACCCGAGGCCATGGCGCGAACTACTGCGCAGCGCACGCGCAGCACCCGGGGTGCGTCACGTTTTCGTAGCCAGCGGCATTCGCAGCGATCTCGCACTCGCCCAGGAGAATACGCTTCCCGGCACCCTCGATGCGCTGGCAGCCGATCACGTCGGAGGGCGCATGAAAACCGCACCTGAACATGCCGTGGATCGTGTACTGGCCATTATGCGCAAGCCTCCTGAGTCTGTTCAGCGCACCTTTCTGCAACGCTACAAGGCTGCCGCCGCACGGGCCGGTAAACCACAGCAGCCAGTGGTGGAATACTATATCAGCGGCCATCCCGGATGCACTCTGGATGAGATGCTGGCACTTGCCCTGCATCTCAAAGCCGCGCAACTGCAACCGGAACAGGTGCAGGACTATTACCCCTGCCCCCTGACGCTCGCCGCGGCGATGTACTACACCGGCATTGATCCGCTAACAGGCGCGACCGTGGCCGTAGCGCGCACCGATGCCGACAAGGCCGACCAGCGTGCCCTGTTGCTGTGTCACCTGCCGGAGTTCCAACCCCGCGCACGCGCCGTGCTCATGCGCCTCGGGCGCGGGGATCTGATTGGACGCGGCCACAGCTGCCTGATTCCGCACCAGAAATGACGCAGTAAGCAATTACAAGGAATACGCGAATTTACAACAGTCCAACAGCCTGCAATTGATCAGCCTGCGCCCCATGGGACGCCCGTGATTTTTTGTGATTTTTTGTTGCATTACAACACCTGGCACGTCATGCTCTTTGATGTACGGAGGTTCAAGAAGACGACGCATCCGGTAGCAGTCGAGGTCTTTTTGGCTGATCTATACTGAACTGTAAACTGTTCAATATTCCGGGGGAGTATGGCATGAAAAAAATGTTGATGGTTGGGTTGCTGTTGTTGAATTACTGCGTTATTACCGCGACCGCCGGCATCATATTCAATGGTGACGGTTCGGACGAATCGGGGTTTGTACCACCGCCGCAAAAACCCAAGAATCCGCCGCCCCCGCCAGCCAACATGTCCGGCGGTGAAACGTTCATTCCTTATCCAGGCCCGCCGATCACGCCACAAAGCAGGTCTGAAAAGAAGAACCCGCCCTCGCCACCGGTGATGTTTACAAAGCTCACTTCATCCTATGGTGAAATTGACTGGGCTGCCCGTCCCAACGATCTCAACAACCTGCTCAAGTCGCTGAAAAAAATGTCCAACGTGGATTTTACTTGCGAGGCAAAATCTTTCAGCGAAGTGGATGCCAATCCCGAGCGCAACCCGATTTTATACCGTACCGGCCACTTTCATTTTGCGTTTTCTCCATCAGAACGGGCAAAAATGCGCGAGTATCTTCTGGGCGGCGGCATGATCATTCTCAACGCTGGCATGGGCTCGAAGCCTTTTTACAATTCCGCCGTAGCCGAAATGACGGCCATTTTCCCTGAGGCGAAAGTGCAGCGGCTGAGCCCTGACCATCCGATTTTTCATTCCTATTATGACCTTGACCGGGTTGGCTATCGTAAAGGTGTTCGTGAGGCGGGTTACAAAAGTGATGAGCCCTGGCTGGATGGCGTGACAATTGACTG
>JBAXJV010000555.1:0-1674 GCA_037137675.1 bacterium
TTCGATTCTTGACGGCAATTACTACGATGACGATCCGGACTCCTTGGACGTCCTGACGACTGAGCCGGATGAGTTCCCGGAGTTGGTCGATCTTGCGTTGTACCGAAAGGTGCTGAACATACCGGCTAACCGGGATAGGTTCTTCGCCGGATTGAACCTGGGCGGGCCGAAGAACGAATGGGGGCCTCACCTGTTAGCGCTCGACGAACTGATGCCGATGGATGAAGCGCGCGCGCATGTTGAGGTTTTGCTTGGCGACCTGGTCACCGGCAATTCCCTGATGGCGGCCAAATTAATGGATGAATGCGGGACGGAAGTTCGGTTGTCGAGGCTCGGGTCTATCTGCGCCCTGGCCATGAGTGAGAAGTTGCACGAGGTTCCCGCCGAGACGCGCGCGCAGGTCGAAGGCGCATTCCTTGAGTGGGCCGTAGAGCGCGAAGAGGATGGTTGGGATGTGGACGCGGTCACGGGGGAACTCGCCGTTCTGAAATGGCGGGGCCGGCTTACCGGTATGACGCAGGAGTTGCGCATGCAGGTGATTTCGAACCTGATGGAACGGGTTCACGAGCGGTTGATGGTCCCCAATGGTGACGTTGGCCCGCTTTTGCAGAAATTCGACTGGTGTGTGACCGCTGCCAAGTCCCTGCCTCAGGACATGACTGGTTGCCCTTCGTCATTACGGATGATCGCGGAGGGTAAAGTGCCGCTGACTTTCGGCGATGGGAATACGGTGCTGAAGAAACCGGCGACCGATCTGGGCGCCTTCGACGAGGCCGTTTTCAGGGAGTTCGGTCTTCCCCTTTGGCCTCTGATGACGGCCTGGCGGAACGATGGGCAGGTTGTTGTGGGGAACAGGGGCATTGGGGTGGCGCTCTCCGTGCGCCTGTTGCGGGCGGGGGAATTGCCTGGCGTGGATGGCACGCTTGGTGTTGATCTCGGACCTGGCAAGGAGATGAGTTTGGAGGTCCAGGGTGCCCCCTCTGCGATTGACGTCGTTTTCACAAAACTCGGGAAGCAGTTGCGCGTCACGTTGCCGGTGATGGTGGCGGAGCCGTCCGCTATTGATGCCGCGGGGCAACGGTCGCCCGGTCCATCCGCCGACGCGGCGAAGCTTGAAGCAATTCAGGCCGTTGTGGAGATTATCAACACTAACACCGGCCCATTGCCCGCAGCCATCGCCAGCGTAAAAAATGTCGTTGAAACTGTACATCAACATGTTCGGAGCGTGCCGATCTTGCAGGCGGACCTTGCTGAGGCGCGGGTCGTTCCGGAAGACCTTGCCCTCCAATTGCAGAACCGTATTGCCGACATCCTGACGTTAAAGGAACAGGCGATCTGGCGTGCGGTTCGGAATGCCGGAGGAGTGCAGAAGTATGCGCTCCCTTCGCTACGGGCATCCGGTATCGTCAAAAGCACCCCGACGCTTAGCCGGTGTATCACGTTGATCGACGAGAAACTGGTCAAGAACGGCCTCTCGCCCTGTAACGCCGCAGGTCCAACAGTCCGGCACAGAAAGAGTGGCGGATATGTCGACGACAAGGGGAAGACGGTACCCCAGGAACTGTCCATCGTCGAACAGGACTGGGCCGCAGACCCTGCCGAGCGTGACACTACAATTCGGTCTTACCTCGCAGCACGGCCCGAAGACATGGCGTACTTTCAGCAAACGAAGCC
>JBAXJV010000556.1:0-1671 GCA_037137675.1 bacterium
AGACGGGCGCCAGCGCCGTCTGCCATGCTTGATCGCGTTGCAGGCGGTTCCAAATTTCGGCGGGCGCCAGCACATAGCCGACGGCGGACAGCTGCCAGTAGCGCACCGGATTGCGTTGCACGGCGCCCAGATAGTTGGCGTAGTCGGTCGGCATGCGCGGCATCTGCGTGATGTTGATCGTCTTGATGTCGTGGTAGGGGAAGAGATAGGTCAGCCACCAGTTGTAAAACCCGTCCTGCGAAAGCAGCGCCACGCGGTGCCCCGGCATGTCGGCCTTGAGCAGCCGGATGACGGCGTTTTCGTCGAGCGACGATAAAGGCATGGTTTTGACATAGTATTTCGACAGCCAGACGGCATCGCCGGCGACGAGCAGCACGAGCGCCCAGGCCGCGATTTTGCTGGCGAGTGCTGAGCGCGAGCGCGACATCAGGAAAAACCAGAATGCTGTGGCAGCCGCAAAGGTCAGCAGCGCGCCGTGCCAGAGGGCGGCGATCTTGTTGTCTGCAATCACGCTGGCATAGGCGCCCCAGCCGGCGTAGCGCTGCAATTCCTCAACGCGGCCGGCAGTCAACGCCATTGCCCAAAACGCCAGCAGCGCGCCGCACACAGCCACGGCGGCGACGAAAATACGCTGCCAGGCCGGGGCGCGGGCGGCCTGTGGTGCCGGAGCAGGACGGGACTGCAGCGGCGCCGCCGCTTTGGAGTTCGATCGCTTGCTCATGTGTTCACCATGCCGACATGAAACCATAAGCTGGCACGGTATACAAGATGGTTGCTGCGTTAATAGTTCAAACATGATAAACACAAAACATTGATGAAGACACGGGCCGGTTTATCCGGGGAAGATTTTGTGCCCTATGTCCGGGAGACAAACCAACATGACAGCGCTTGACGGGCCTGCATTACTGCGTGCCAGGTTGCTTCCGCTGCTGCCTGATTTAGCGGTTCAGGCAGAGGCTTACCGGGTGGATACTTCCGGGGTTGACGATGAGATCCGCGATCTTTTCAAAGAACAACTGGGCGCGCTGGCCGCCGCCCTGCCGCTGGCCGTCGCTGCCTCGGACTGGCCCACCATCCGGCGCCACGCCCATTCTTTACAAGGCATGGGTGGCACCGTGGGGTTCCCGGATCTGTCAGTCTTCGGTTTCGAGCTTAGCGCGGCTGCCAAAGCCCCGGATCTGGCGCGCTGCGGGCAACTGGTGGAGGCCATGACAAGCTGGATCAGGGAATACATGTATGTCTGAATCATCGCACACAGCCACCACCGGTGACCGCCAGGGCGAATCTTTGAGCGGGTGCGTACTGGTGGTGGACGACGAACTGCTCAATCGCATCTATCTGCGCAGGCTGCTGGTGGCGAGAGGTTGCGAAGTAGTCGAAGCCGTCAGCGGCGAAGAGGCCTGGCAAATGATGCGTGAGCGGACTACGGACCTGGTGCTGGCTGATGTGATGATGCCGGGAATCAGCGGGTATCAACTCTGTGAAAGGATTAAAAAAGACCCTGGCATGACGGATATACCCGTGATCATGGTGACGGCGCGCGCGGAGATTCAGGACTTGGAAGAGGGCTTTGCCATCGGGGCTTTTGACTACATCCGTAAGCCGTTCAATCCGAGGGAGCTGATTATAAGGGTGCGCAACGCGTTGCTACTCAAGCGCAGCAATGATGAA
>JBAXJV010000557.1:0-1669 GCA_037137675.1 bacterium
GCCAGTAGCGTCGTGTTGCGTGACGCTATTGTTGCAGGCGGTTCGATCATTGACGGTGCCGGGGCGCGTCTGGTGCTATGCGCCGCTTCGATAACATCCGACCCCGCGATTCCAGCGGCGTTGCAGGCGTTGGGCTGGCCAGCGGCTAAAACAATGGCCTTGCATCTGCCACCGCGCGCATCGGCGCGCTCGTTTGTGCGGCTGGTATATGGCGCGCGCCGGGCGATGCTGATTTGCTATTCGGATGAGCGTCACGAAAACCTGCACTACGCCAGTTATTCGCGCTTTCTGCTCAGGCATGGCATTCCTGTGGCGCGGGTGCTGGCCGATCACCCCGGATCGCATTTTCTAGTTGTCGAAGATTTGGGCTGTCAAAGTTTAGAACTGCTGGCCACGCAGATCCCGCCAGCGGCGCTGGAGGCTGTTTATCAGCGCGTGCTGGATGGCGTTGGCAGGCTGCACGCCATACCTTCCGCAGCGCTGACCACCGCCGCGCTGGTCTTGCAGCCAGCCTTTGGGCCGGACCTTTATAAATGGGAACGGGAATACTTCGCGGAACACTATTTGCGCGGACATCTCAGGCTGAGCGCAGCGGCGATCCGTCCTTTATTGAGTGACCTGGAACATGTTGCACGGATGCTTTCACAGGCGCCGCCGGTTCTTGTTCATCGCGATCTGCAGTCCAGCAATTTGCTGCTGCGCCGGGGGCGTCCGTATTTGATTGATTTTCAGGGCATGCGCTTCGGAGCTGCTGCATATGATCTGGCCTCTTTGCTGGCTGATCCCTACGTGATGTTGCCAGAACCAATGCAACGACGGCTGCTGGCCTATTACGTCCGCCGGAGCGGCGGTGCCATCAATGAAACGCTGTTCTGGCTGGGCGCGGTTGAGCGGCTTGCGCAGGCACTGGGCGCTTTTGCCCGCCTGAGCAGCCTGCCCGGCATGGCGCGTTTTCGCGCCTACCTGCCGCGAGGCGAGCGTATGCTCCGGCGCGCCCTTTGCCACACCCCGGACTTGTTACGCTTACGTGCCGTAATTGATCCGCCGGACAGGCGTCAGCGAAAGATTAATCCGCGTGATACACCGTAAAAGTTGCTGAGGCCTTTTTTATGTGCGATTCTAATCCGGCTGCTGCCTGCAGCCTGAACAATTTGATCCGTCACCTTTTGTGGAGAACAATAGCGCATGGATGAGAAACACTCGCGACGCAGTCAGTCGGTATTGATCTATATTTTACCGGCGCTGATGGACATGGCTTTGTCACTGGTGTTGTTCGTTGGCACGGTCCGCGCAGTCAAGCTGGGCGGCGATGCCACCCGCGCAGCTTTCGTGCTGGCCGTATGGAGCCTCATCTATGTTGTGGCGTGTCCGCTGATCGGACGGATAGTCACTCCCGGCAATGCGCGCAGCTTAATTATGACGGCTTGCGGCCTCTTCGCGTTAGCGTCCGGACTGCTGGCGGTTGTAACGGGGTTTGCCGCAATGCTTGTGCTGGTTGGTATTTGCGGGGTGGCGGGGGCGTTGTTTTTCCCGCCGTTCCAGCTCTTTATGAAGGGCGTGGATTCCGCCGGTGGCCGTTCGATTACCTATTCAACAGGGCTCTACACATTTGCCTGGAGCACGGGCTTTGCCTGCGGACCATTTGTTGCGGGATTCTTGATGCAACTTG
>JBAXJV010000558.1:0-1660 GCA_037137675.1 bacterium
TAACAGGTACATTTTCTTGCAGACCGGTGCAGATTCAAGGACATGGCATCAACAAACAATCGTCTGCTGACCGGTTTGGAATGGAAACACACTATGAAACATAACGCGATCTGGAAAAGCATTGTTCTTGCTGCGTTGACCGCCGGCGGTCTCAGAGCTCCGTCAGCTCAGGCCGCAGATTTGACTAACGGACTTTACGCACGCTTCAAAACGTCGCAAGGCGAAATCGTTTGCGTCTTGGAAATGGACAAGACTCCTTTGACCGTGATCAACTTTGTTGGCCTGGCAGAGGGTACGCTCAAACACAACCGCGAGGCCGGCGTACACTTTTACGACGGACTCACGTTCCACCGGGTGCTCCCGAACTTCATGATCCAGGGTGGCTGCCCGTCGGGCACCGGTACGGGCGGACCAGGCTACCGTTTTCCGGATGAGTTCCGTCCAGAACTGACGCACAGCGCGCCCGGCATGCTTTCAATGGCCAATTCGGGCCCTGGCAGTAATGGCAGTCAGTTTTTCATCACGCATGTCGCCACGCCCTGGCTCGACGGCAAACACACCGTCTTCGGACATGTTGTCGAAGGGCAGGACGTCGTCAACAAAATCCAGAAAGGCGACAAAATCGAGGCCATCACCATCGTCCGCGTCGGGGCCAAAGCCAAAGCCTTCAAAGCCGACCAGGCGGCGTTCGATCAGGCGCTGAAGAAGCAGGAGAAATAAAACCTGCCAGCATGGAAATCCTCACTTCACTTCAAAATTGGTTTCACGCCCGCCGCGCGGATTTTGACGCCGTGGTGTTCGATGTGGATGGCGTCCTGATTCTGGACGGGCGGCCGGTGCCGGGCAGTCTGGAATTCGTGGACGCGCTGAGAAACCGGCAAACGCCGCTGGCATTGCTGACCAATGACGGCAACCACTCGATTGCCGAGAAAAACGCCTTTTTGCGGCACGCCGGGTTTAATTTCCAAGACGGGGAAATTACTTCGTGCGCCCACGGGCTAGTCGAGGTCGCCAGCACCCTGGGACTTACCGGCAAGCAGGTCTTTGTGGCAGGCGACTTCGGAAATCCAAGTTATGCGACGGCTGCCGGATTGACGCCCGTGACCGGTCTGGCAGACATGTCCGGGTGCGCCGCGATACTGATAGGCGAGGACAGCTATGACTGGCAGACGACCATCGATGCGATCGTCAACCACCTGATCCTGCATCCGGAAACGCCTTTAATAGTCCCAAATCCCGACGAATACTACCCCAGGCGTGGCGGAGGCATTCATGTGGCGGCGGGCGGCACAGCGCGTTTCATAGCGCAAATCATGACATCCTATGGACGCCCGGTCGCGCCACTTTTTCTAGGTAAACCATACCGGCCGATCTTCGCTCACAATCATGCGGTTATGCAACAGCGCGCCGGTTGCAGCATGGACGCACGGCGGGTGCTGATGGTGGGTGATTCACTGATGTCAGACGTCTGTGGCGGACATGACTTCGGCTATCAGACGGCGCTGCTGCTGACCGGCATCACCCGCAACCACCATCTGGAACAAGCCAGACTGGCGCCGGATTTCGCCTTCGCGGGATATTAAAAAGCGCCGCCGCTCTTCACTGACGCGCCGCGCGGTCGAGCTGTTTGCGCTCCTCGGCCGTCAGGCTGGCATAGCCA
>JBAXJV010000559.1:0-1644 GCA_037137675.1 bacterium
GAGATGGACGGGTATGATGGCCTTCGTCTTGGGCGTGATGGCGGCTTCGATCTTGGATGGATCAATGCACTTTGTCAGGGGATCGCAATCCACGAAGACGGCGGTGGCGCCGGTGAACCAGATGGCCTCGGCGGTTGCGAAAAAGGTGTTGGGGTGGGTGATGCATTCGTCACCTGGACCAACGCCGAGTGCGAGCAGCGCCAGCCAGATGGCGTCGGTGCCGTTGGCCACGCCAATAGCGTATTTACTCTTTGAAAACTGGGCAAATTCTGTTTCAAATTTCTTGAGCATCGGCCCCATGACATATTCGCCGCTTTCGATCACGGTTTTGATGTTGGCGTCAATTTCGCTCTTGAAGTTGGTGTACTGTCGGACATGTCCGTAAAAAGGAACCTTCATTGCAAATACTCCTTCGTATTGTTTAATAAGGTGTGAAAAATTCCCGTTTCTCCAGTGGAGACCCGGAATAGTAATGCTGGGCGGATTATATAGAAAGAAAATCCGGTGTAAAGAGCCTTTTAATTAAGCCGCTGTCCGGATTTCTGCAGGCCATTCCGGCGTTACGCCGGAGACGGATTTCCCGTTATTCAGCCTGTTTAGAGGCTCGCTGGTCGCGTTTGGAGTTGACAGGCGCTTGTGATGCCGATATGGTTTGTTCTTCTTTTTGCCCCCATCGTCTATCGGTTAGGACAATAGGTTCTCATCCTGTAAAGAGGGGTTCGACTCCCCTTGGGGGTGCCATTCGCAGGAATGGCCCGTAAACATTGAGCGGCAGCCATCCGCCAGCACGCACAGCCGCCCACATCGTGCGCGCCAGCCAGCCGGTCACGCCGACGTAAAGCATGATCTCAAGGAACAGGCCGTCGCATTCGGCCCGCGTCACGGCCCGCCCGCCGATCTTGCGGTGGCAGTACAGCCAATCGTGGAACAGCGCCGCGATGCCGTAGCAGTTCTTGCCGTCGCCGGCGGGCGGGATGTACCAGGTGAACGCCAGCGGAATTGACGCCCAGTCGAAAACGAACCCTTCGCGCACCGCTTTACAGGCATACTCTTACAACGGGGCGATGAATGTCAGGCCCTCGCGGACCTCGGCCTCGGTGCATTTCTGTTCCAGCAATTTCGGGGAAGATTGGGGTCAGCCGCGAGTTTAGAGTTTAAGCGTAGCCTTATTCCTGCAGGTTGCTCAACCCGCCAGCATTTAGAACCTCAGTAAATCCAGAGCTGCTCAGGATTTTCACGGCTTGGGAACTCCTCATTCCAGAAGCGCAATAGACCACGACAGCGTCACTCTTATTTCCCAGTTCATTCAGGCGCCCCTGTAAGTCCTGCAAGGGAATGTTTTTTGCTCCCCTGAAATGTCCGGATGCATATTCAGCTGGGGTTCGGACGTCGATCACCATGGCGCCCTTTTTGATCTTCTCTTTTACGGCGGCCCCATTCACTCCGGAGCCGCCATAAAAAACCTTGCCTATGATTAAGAAAACGATGGCTGCGCCAACAACAATACCAATCCAATGGGAAATCATATTCGTCCTTATCGAAAGCGTTCATCACCACTATATGGATGCCCGCACGCGTACTGCGCCGGCTGCTGGAATATTTTCAAATCGCGCACTGCGTGTCATTTAACGCCAGACCTGCGAC
>JBAXJV010000560.1:0-1637 GCA_037137675.1 bacterium
CCAAGCTGCAAAAAGGATATTCATCCGATCGTTGATCTGTTTGCGAATCTCCGCGAAGACTTCGCCGTCTTCGACGGTCATAATGCCGTATACGTTCTCGAAGACGAACGCTTCTGGCTGCAGTTCCGCGAGTAAACGCAAATACTCATAAGCGAGTAGGCCACGGTTGTCCTTTCGTCCCTTCCTCTTGCCGAACACACTGAATGCCTGGCAGGGTGGGCCGCCGGCAAGTAAATGCACTTCGCCTTTCTTTCGTCCGATTGCCTCGAGGATGAAACTGGCGGTAAGTTCCTTGATGTCTGAGCGGAAAATGATTGACTCTGCGAGAATGTGTTTTCCTCTACGTGCCGCCTCGGCGCGGCCCCACTGAAGCGTTATGACGCTGTGGGGGTCAATATCCGTGCAGAATCCGTTGATCCATCCTGTGGCATCGAGACCAAGGTCCATTCCTCCTCCGCCGGAGAAGAGGGAGACTGCCTCGAGTCGGTGGTTGGAGTCAGTTGTTTGCATTGTTTCCGCTCTTTTCATCAATTCCCTTTACGGATGGCACAGGACGCTGTGAAGAGTCCCCCATTCTCTAGTTGATAGAGTTTGGCGCGCGGTTTTCGTTGGCCGAGCAATTGGTTCAATCCCTGCGCAACCTTCTGGCAATCTTTCTCGATCTGACATTCCCATAGGACGACGGTTCGCCAGCCGGCAGCGAGGAGGTCTGTCTGCCGGTTTGCGTCTCTTTCCACGTTTGCGCGGAGTTTTGGCCGCCAGTAGCGGCGATTGGATAGTGGGACGCCTGAGTGCTTGCAGCCCGGGTGTTGATGCCAGAAACAGCCGTGGACAAATAGTGCGGTGCGGTGCTTGGGCAGGACGATATCGGGTTTGCCTGGCAGGTCGGTTCGGCTAAGAGTGAATCTGTATCCCATTCTGTGTAGAAGTGACTGGACCGCGCGTTCTGGCTTCGTGTTCTTGCTTCGCACACGGCTCATGTTCCAACTACGGCGTTCTGGTGTGATCCTATCCATTGGTGCGGTCGGCCCTTGCGTCGGCCTTCTCCTTGATGAGGTTGATTGCCCTGTGCGCCGCCGGCGTATCGCGGTGTTCATGCCAAAACTTGTCGGCTATGCGGCGCGCCTCCATTTCTTCGGCCGAAACGGTGAAAAAGCTGGCTAGCAGTGTGGCCTGCGTTTCCGTCGGCAGTCGTTGGCCGAGTTCGATTTTGCTCAGAAGCGCGGTGTCCATTTCCGCTGCGGCGGCGACTGCCCGGAGTGGCAGGCCGCGGGCGTGTCGCAGAGCACGGAGCCACTTGCCGAGCGGATTCTCGTCCAGGGTTTGCCGATTGGACTGCGGTTGACTAGACATGGGCGGACATATAGCACGGGGTGCGTTGCGAATGCAACCGAAAAGTTCTTCAGTGCGCGGCGGCGGTAGGGACGGGAATGGGATGGATGGGAAGAAGGGGAAGAAGGGGAAGAATGTCGAAATCGGGCGAGTTGGCGCGGGTGGGCGGACGGAAAGTCCGTGCAAGAAACTGAAACATTTTGGTGTTGACATACCGCGGCCGAGTGTGTAGGTTGTCCTAAACGCTTTACGGAGAACAGTTCGATGGCGGGAAACCTAAAATTCGGGAAGCGGGTGCGGGAGTT
>JBAXJV010000561.1:0-1635 GCA_037137675.1 bacterium
CTTCGGCCGAAACGCTTCGAAAGAGCGAGCCTAAGCGCGGCTCGTTGTCCACGATTACGCCTGCCGAGCTGCCGCCAATCGCGTCCACGCGCGGCAGGTGCGCGGCCGCTTCGCGCAGGCCTGCCATGATTTTGCTGAAATGGTAGGCAGGGTCGGAGGCATTCTTGGGGTCCCAGGGAATTTCCGCTGTGAACACTGGCTCGCCATCGCGCACGGCCGCCAGTTTGAAATCGCTCGCGCCCAGATCGAACCCCAGCCGGCAACCGTCCCAGTGTCCACCCGCAGGAGTGACCACATCATGCACTGGCGGCAATTCAGCATCGGTCACCGCCAAAACCTCAAAAGGCAGGAGGTAGGCCTGAGCCATAAGTTGCACATCAAAAGCGCGGGCACCGCCCGGCCGGTAGACGTTCTGCAAGTGGCGTGCGACCTCCGGAGAGCCGGCCACCCACAGCCGGTTGCCGCCGTGGGCCCAGATCAGCAACTTGGCCACGCGTTCCGCGAGTCGCAAAGTTTCGCGGTCAAGCGGTCCGCCTGGCGGAGCGATATCAAGCGTCCAGCGGCTGGCGGAGCCATCGGGCCGCGTTAAAACAAAAAAAAGGACATTATGCTTGGGCAATCGTGCAACCGCCTCGCGATATCGTCGCATCGCCAGGCTAGGCGCTTCAAACCCCAGATCCAATTCCGGTTGTGCAAAATGTGTGTGCATGCGAAAAGCCTAACTTATTATCTAAAGTAATTCAACGACGACCTGAACAGCATAATTTACGCGCGGTGGTAATGAGTAAGCGAGACGGGGCCGCCGAGTGTGGAATGTGCGCAATGCAGCCAATGTGTGTGATCCAAGACGGCGCTCTCGACGAGAGCGCCCTACCAATTAAGATGCGTTTGCCATGGGTATTTGTGGTCTTCCCTTTGCGATCTCTCGCGGTGAAATCATTCTGTGTCACTAGCGTCCCATGGGACGTCAGGCTGTAAGGCTGTAACATCCATAGCGAACTTCTGTTCAAACCATTGCCATGAATGTCACTGCTTACTGTTCACTGCTTACTTGTCGCGGTTGGCCGGATGGCGCGCGGCCGCTTCTTCAACCAACCGGTTGGTGTGGTCAATCAGGTATAGCGGTAGAGAAAGCAGGCGATAGGCGAGTTTGGTTCCGTCGTGCATCGTATCGGTGGTGTCCAGCAAAGACGGTTTGTCGGCGTTGAAACGCAGGGCCAGGCGGGAATTCTTCTCTGCCATGAATTGCCACAGCGACCGCAACCGCCCCGTCTTCCCCGCCTTGACCTCCACCGGAACGATCTGGCCGCCGCAGTTAATCACATAGTCCACCTCCGCAGCGGAGGTGGACTTTTCTCGCGCCCAGTAAAAAAGTTCCGGCGTCTCCCAGAACGGACGCGCATGGAGAAGGTGCTGCCCCACCACTTGTTCGGCCGCCGCGCCTGAATTCACCAGCATCAGATCCGGTTCTCGCTCTACAGTGGCGGCTCCCAAACCGCAGGCACGCAACAATAGACCGCAGTCGAGGAACAGAACCTTAAACGAATCCTCCTTGGCCTGCGCCCCAAGCGGTAGTCCCGAACACGAAGACTGCCGGACCCTGTAGATGAGACGCGCCAGTTCCAATAGATGGAG
>JBAXJV010000562.1:0-1622 GCA_037137675.1 bacterium
CTCTATCAATCCGTTCCGTTCTACCGCGACACACCAATCCACTTCGTGTCTGCTTTCAGTGGTTACAACGTGCGCCATACGATTGATGCGGTGGGCGAGATGGCCACGCGGCTTGACCTGCGCCTTTCCACACCGGCCATCAATCGCGCGATTGTTGCCGCAACGGAGCATCACGCTCACCCGATGGTCGGCGGGCGTCGCTTCAAAATCTACTACGCCACTCAGGTCGGCAACCGCCCGTTTAAGCTGGCCGTATTCGTCAATGATCCAAAACGGCTGCAGCCGGGCTGGCGGGAATATCTGATTAAGCAACTGCGCCAGACGTTTGAACTTGGCGGCATGCCGATTGTGCTCAGTCTACGCGCCCACCGCAGCCCGGAACCAGCGACTACACGAGCCGATCAACCATCTAAAAACTCCAAGCCCGCCCGGCCGCTCCACCGCGTGCGCCACGGGCCCGGCCGCCCCAATGCGGGACGCGTCAAACGCCACGCAGCCCGCCGCGTCTAACCGGTGTCGGAAGCATTCCATTCTCAGTTGCGCCAGCCGCCAACCTCCGCTTAGACATCTCAGCCCCTACGCTCAGAGGAGGGCGAGTTCATCTGCGCGCGTAGCCGGGCGCCCAGATCGTCTTCGCGAAGCGCCTGCAGCAGGCTATCGAGATCTCCTTCGATCGCCCGGTTCAGGCTGTAGAGTGTCAGATTGATGCGGTGATCGGTCAGGCGGTTCTGCGGGAAATTGTATGTGCGAATCTTTTCGCTGCGGTCGCCAGTGCGAATCTGGTCGCGCCGTGCCACCCCGCCCTTCTCCTGTTCTTCGCGGCGGCGCTGGTCAAGCAGGCGCGATTTGAGCACGGTCAGGGCCTTTTCTTTATTCTGCCGCTGCGAGCGTTCATCCTGACTCTGTGCCACCAGCCCTGTCGGCAAATGAGTTACGCGCACGGCCGAATAGGTGGTATTCACGCTCTGCCCGCCGGGGCCGGAGGAGCAGAAGATGTCAATCCGCAGCTCCTCCGCAGGAATCGCGATCTCATCCATTTCCTCGGCCTCAGGAAGGACCGCTACCGTGGCCGCCGAAGTATGGATGCGGCCCGCCGCTTCTGTCTCAGGCACACGCTGGACACGGTGCACGCCGCCTTCATACCGCAGCACACCGTAGGCTCCATCGCCTTGAACCATGGCCACAACTTCCTTGAAACCGCCCCGGTCTGAGGATGCTGCATCAACAATATTAACCTTCCACCCGCGCCGCTCGGCATAGCGTGTGTACATGCGAAAGAGATCTCCCGCAAACAGCGCCGCCTCATCACCACCAGTTCCGGCGCGAATTTCCAAAATGGTATTACGAGACTCGACCGGATCCGGCGGCAACAATGCGAGCATCAACTCCCGTTCCAACACGGGCATGCGCGGTTCGAGTGCGGCAATCTCGTCTGCCGCCAGGCTCTTGAGACCAGCATCGGAATCGGCCTCCAATTCACGCGCAGCAGCAAGGTCCCGTTCGGCTTTAACAAAATCTCCCGCCTTCGTCAGCGCCCGCCGCAAATGGGCATGCTCCAGCACCACCGCCTTAAAACGGGCGGGCTTGGATGGCGTGGCAGGATCGGCGAGCTGCATTTCCAG
>JBAXJV010000563.1:0-1620 GCA_037137675.1 bacterium
TTCGATCCAGACTTCTGATCCGGGGTGCGACTGAATGGCCTTGGCAATGGCGTCGAGCTCCGAAAAATACTCCGGATGCCACTGCCCTTCCTGCGCTACAACCAGATCAAGCTTAAACATTTGCAGATCGTCCGGTTTGGGTAACACCGGGGCTGTCGTCTTTGCGGTTATTGCGGGCGCATTGACCGGGGCCACAGCTACAGGAATGACGCTATGCGCGCTGAGCCTGGCGGGCGTGTGCGCCCCGAAAGTCCAAACCACGCCAACTTCGTATTCTGAGTTGGCATTAACTTTATTTTGGTTGCCGACAGGATAACCGCGAATATCAACCCGGATGGCCCATTCGTCGTTCAGGTGATACATCACGCCACCGCCCATTCTTAACGCCAGCGTGTATCCAGGATCATAAAACGAATGCTGGTACCAGTCGTATCCAACGCCCACAGCCAGATAAGGGTCCAGCCGTTCCCATCTGGTAAAGTGATATAGCGCATCCAGCGCCGCGCCGTAGCCCCAGGTTCCATCAACGCCGCCGTTAATTCCGCCAGTCTGCTCCCAAAGACGGTTGAACTGCTCGCCCGTTTGCGAATCATAGCGGTACTGTCCGCGCAGGCTGGGGAGCACGCGGAACTGGGCGTCGAGCGAGAGCCGGTCGTTAAAGTCATACCCGACGTGCAGCGCAGGGAAACAGCCGTCCCGCACAGGCTGGCCACCATCGAAATCCAGGAAGCCAATGCCGACTCCGAAATAAAGTGGATGCTCGTCTCCGGCTTCCACTTTCTGAGCATGCGCCGCAGCCAACCCGGAAATCCATACGGCAGCCACACCGGTCGCTACTATCCAACGTACATATGAACACTTCATAACTGCATCTCCTGTTGTATCTGGCGGCTTTAAGCCAGAGTCATTGCCGTCCCACACCTGTTCTGATAGTTATCGCGATTCAAGCATCACAATATCGTTTATGTCCAGATCAAGAATAAATTCCGTCAGCCATGGCAGCGCCGACTGGCTATTGTCGGGATCCGGTTTCGAGCTAAAGCGTAACTCGCCGAGTTCGGCTGATACCACGCGCCCGGGCGCCTGCGGCGTACGTACTGCCAGCTTGAGCTCAGGAATCCGCTCATATGTGAAATTCGCCAGCACAATGGCGGTGCCCTTGGGTGCATCGTACAGGCCGGCTTCAACAACCGGATGCGAAAGCGTGAGCAGCCGTGGCACGCCAGCCGCACGGGCGGTGGTGGTGATAAATTCCCGCAGTGCAGGCGGCCATTTTTCCTTGAGCTCAGAGGGAACAAAATGCGCCTCTTTTGCATAGGCTATGCCGGGGCACGCGCCTACGTAAACCGTTTTTCCTTTGTGGAAGGAGTTTTCGACCACAGCCGGCGAACCATCCTTAAATGTTCCGGTTACGACCGCGCCTTTTAGTGGTTTGACAGACATTTTCACGCCGATGACTCCAAACGAGACTGCGGGTGAATTTGTTGTGGCGCAGCGTTGGATCATGTCCGTATAACTCATTCCGTTAAGCGCGCCACGGATATGGTATTTGCCTTTTTGCGCTTTCCAGCCTGGCTGCGGTTCAATGCCCAGCACTCTGGCCAGCCCCGGCACCGGCTG
>JBAXJV010000564.1:0-1620 GCA_037137675.1 bacterium
TCTGGTGTTTGGCAAAACACTGATGGCGGATTTTCTTGCTACACCGGCCTTAAAAGGCAGCGAGTACCGGCTGATGGCGTTGAGTCATCGGCGTCTCGACCGGATGCATGATTTTGTCAAGCGGATGATCCTTGATAACGGTGTGGATGCCACAGTCACGGCGACCACCGACCGTCGTGCGGCGTTGAAGGGCGCCGACTATGTGGTGGTCATGATTCAGGCTGGCGGGGTGGAGGAGTTCAGGCAGGATTATGAGATTCCGATGAAGTACGGCGTGGATCAGTGCATTGGCGACACGCTTGGCCCTGGCGGCGTGTTTCGTGCGCTGCGCCATATTCCTGCGCTGCTGGAGATTGCCAGAGACATGCAGGAGTTGTGTCCAAACGCAATTCTATTTAACTACGCCAACCCCATGGCGATGTGTTGCTGGGCGTTGGGGCGTGTGCCCGGGTTGCAGTTCATCGGTCTCTGCCATGGCGTGCAGACGACGATGGATCTGATTTCCAGCTACGTCGGGTTGCCAAAGGACCAGATTGATTTTCTGGCGGCAGGCATCAATCACATGGCCTGGTTCCTTAAATTGGAGCAGGGCGGGCGTGATCTCTATCCGCTTTTGAAGGAAAACTTTGAGCAGCCCGGCTATTACGTAAACGAAAAAGTCCGTGGTGAGGTTATGCGCCACTTTGGCTATTTCATGACCGAGAGCACGGGGCATCTGTCTGAGTACCTGCCGTACTTCCGGAAGAACCGGCGGGCTCTGGACCTGTATTGCGATGAGCCGGCTTTCGGCGGCGAGAGCGGGGCTTACTACAAATACTGCGCTATGCTGGCGGAAAAATTTACGAAAATGGATCCGCTCTCCATTGAGTCCACAAAGCTGGGCCCCCGCAGCGCCGAGTACTGTTCGCATATTATTGAGGCGAAAGAAACAGGGACCATTTTCCGTCTCAACGGCAACATCCGCAACGACGGCTGCATCACAAATCTGCCGGACGGCTGCTGCGTGGAAGTGCCGGTCTACGTTGATCGCACGGGCCTTCACTCCACGGTGATCGGGAATCTTCCGCCGCAGTGCGCCGCGCTCAACATGACTAACGTGCTGGTGCAGGGGCTGACGGTTGAGGCCAGTTTCACGGGTGATCCCGAACTGGTCATGCAGGCTGTGGCGTTGGACCCGCTGACATCTGCGGTGCTGACGCTCGACGAAGTGCGCCGGATGGTGGCGGAGATGCTTGCTGCGGAAGCTGGATACCTGCCGCAGTTTGCGGGCCGGAAATTGCGCGCCGTGCCGGTCGTCAGCATGCCAAAGAATCTTAAACGTCAGGAAGTTCCCGTGGATCCGGCGCTGGCGATCGCCAACCGTTTCGGGAAGCTGGCGAAGGCCTAGATGATAAGTAACAGTTCAGTCAGAACCCTGTTTTTTCAGATCAGTTAAACAACGCAAGGTAGGAGGGCGGGTAATCATGGCAGACAAGAAGGTTCGCATTGGATTTGTGGGTGTTGGCGGGATGGGGCAGGCGGCGCATTTACGCAACTATGTGATGGTGCCGGAGTGCGAAGTGGTGGCGCTGGCTGAAGTAAAGCAGGAAACCGCGAAGCTGGTGGCTGCGCGCTGGGGCG
>JBAXJV010000565.1:0-1618 GCA_037137675.1 bacterium
CGCGCAATTGACGGGCGTGCGGGTAATTTTCTTCCGATGCAGACGTGCTTAATTCGGCAAGCAGCTTCTTCTGGTTGGCGTTCAGGCGCACCGGCACTTCAATCAGCACACGCACATGCAAGTCGCCGCGGCCGTGGCCATCGGTGGAGGCCACGCCGTGGCCGCGCAGGCGGTAGACCTTGCCGTTCTCTGTGCCCGGATCAATCTTAAGCCTCGCAGGACCGTCCAGTGTTGGCACCTCGACATCTCCACCCAGCGCTGCGACATCAAGCGGCACTGGCACCTCGCAGACGAGGTCATCTTCGGCGCGCTGGTATAGATCATGCGCCCGCACCTGGAGCACTACATAGAGATCGCCTGCGGGTCCTCCACGCGCGCCGCCTTCGCCGCTGCCGCTCAGGCGCAATTGCGCGCCGGTGTCAACACCGGCGGGGATATGCAATGTGAGGCGCCGCGTCTGACGCACGCGGCCCGCGCCGCGACAGGTGCCACAGGGCTTGGTGATCAGGCGGCCCGTGCCACGGCAGACAGGGCAGGTCTGGCGCACCTGAAAAAAGCCGTTAACGCTGATCACGCTACCGCTGCCGCCGCACTGGCGGCAGGTTTCATCACCGTGGCCGGCCGCCGCACCGCTGCCTTTGCAGGTGCCGCAAGTTTCGTTGACCGGCACGCTGATCTCACGATTCGATCCGAAGACCGCCTCCTCGAAATCAATTTCCAGATCAAAGCGCAAATCCGCGCCGGGTTGCGGTCCGTTGCGCGAACGCCGACGGCCGCCGCCTTCGCTGAAAAAAGAGCTGAAAATATCTTCCAGATCGGGGGCATGCGTGAAGTCGCGGGCGTAATCGAACCCGCCTGGCCCAAAGGCTGAACGCAGTCCATCGTGCCCGTATCTATCATAGGCGCTGCGTTTATCGGCATCGCTTAAAACTTCATACGCTTCGCTGATTTCTTTAAAACGTGTTTCGGCGTCCTTGTTGCCGGCATTTCGGTCCGGGTGGTGATGCATGGCCAACTTCCGGTAGGCCTTTTTGATTTCGCCTTCACCGGTCTCGCGTCCGATGCCGAGCACCTCATAATAATCGCGTTTTGAGGCCATGCGTCAGCCCTCACTTTTGTGCGCGGAGGGCTTGGGCGCGTGGTGTGAGACGGGTTCGCCTGCGGCGTCAGGTGGCGGTCCGCTCGAAATGATCACCTGTGCCGGGCGCAGCATCGCCTCGCCGATACGGTAACCGGCGCGGATTTCCTGAATCACGTTTTCTGCGGCCACCTCGGTTGATGGAAGGTAGGCTAACGCCTCGTGCCAGCGGACATCGAAAGGCTGTCCGGCAGTTTCAATGGGCGTGACCGAAAACTTACGCAAGACCGCTTGAAGTTCATCAACCACCAGGCGAAGGCCTTTGATATGGGTTTCATCCACTTTTTGTTCAACCGCATGGCGCAGGCCAAGCTGGAGGTTGTCCAGTGCTGGCAGCAGTGTCAGCAAGACGCTTTCCACCGCCCGTTCATGCCAGGTGTCGCGCTCGCGCAAGGTGCGTTTGCGGAAGTTGTCGAAATCCGCCTGCAGTCGCAACAACCGGTCGTGCAGCTGCGCAACCTCCGTGATTTCCGTTTTTTG
>JBAXJV010000566.1:0-1613 GCA_037137675.1 bacterium
GGCGGCGACATTTTTACTGACTACAAAGACATGCTCGCCAGGGTCAAGCTGGACGCTGTCTACATCTGCACGCCGCCCACCGTTCGCAGGGAATTACTGCTGGCCTGTGCCGATAAGGGTCTGCCAATCTTTTGCGAAAAACCTGTTGAACATAGCGCGTTAAAAGCTGCGCGCATCGCCGCTGATTTGAAGCGCCGGAAAGCTAAAGTCCAGATTGGCTACGTTTTCCGTTCAATGCCTGTAATCGAGAAGCTTAAGCAGGCCATGCATAGCGACAAGCTGCACATTATACAGTCGTTTTACGGTTGCCCGATGAGTCTGGATATGACCTTTCCTGCCTGGTTTTTTGATAAGGCCATATCCGGCGGAGGGATGATAGATCAGGCCACTCACAACCTTGATCTGCTCCGGCACCTGTTCGGCGAGGTCAAAACGATTAAGGGGCTTGCTCATAATCCACTGCACCGGGTGAAGCCCGGCTACACAATTGACGAAACCATCGGGCTGGTTTTTATGTTTGAGAGCGGCGTTGTGGCCTCGCACTTGCACACATGGGTGTGCGATAGCTGGCGTAACGAGATATTCATCAGCGGCGAGCGGAGCTTCTATCGCCTCAATCCAGGCGCTGGCAAATTAGTGGTGGAATCCACCAGAGAAAATATGGACCGCGATTCTGGCAAGCTGCTCGTTGGCGCGGGCTCCGGGCCCGCTGTTTTCGACCAGGGCCCCAGCAGTGTCTACGCGTACGAGAATTCGCGGTTTATTGATATGGTAAAGTCGGACGATTGGAGCAGCAACCCGTCGGATTACGATGATGGCCTGAAAACTCTGCAGTTAACGCTCGCCTGTGACAGGGCCGTTACGAAGGGGTTGCGATTGCTGAAAAGGAGGCCAGCGTGCGTATCCTGACGACTGGCGGCGCCGGTTATATCGGCAGCCATACCTGCGTGGAACTGCTCAAAGCGGGCCATGATGTAGTGGTTGTGGATAACTTGATGAACAGTAAGCAGGAGGCGGTCAGGCGAGTGCAAGCCATCGCCGGTCGGAGTTTGCAATTCCACCGCGTTGATCTGCTCGACCATGCCGGGCTGACGGAGGTGTTCAGCCGCTATGCGATTGATGCGGTGATTCACTTTGCCGGACTGAAGTCAGTGGGTGAATCCAGCCTGATACCGTTGAACTACTATCACAATAATATCACTGGAACGCTGGTCCTGCTGAAAATCATGCAGGCATTCAATGTGCGACAATTGGTGTTCAGTTCCTCCGCAACGGTCTACGGAAACCCGCAGACGGTGCCGATCACGGAGGACTTTCCGCTTTCCGCCACTAATCCGTATGGCCGGACCAAATTGATGATTGAGGATATATTGCGGGACCTGTGCGCATCCGATTCCGCCTGGCAGATGGCATTGCTTCGTTACTTCAATCCTGTTGGCGCCCATCCGGGCGGGCAGATCGGAGAGGACCCCAACGGCATCCCGAATAACCTGTTCCCGTTTATGGCGCAAGTGGCTGTTGGAAAACTCAAGCAGCTCTCGATATTCGGCAATGACTATCCCACTAAGGATGGCACTGGTGTGCGCGACTATATTCATGTGGATGATTTAGCT
>JBAXJV010000567.1:0-1607 GCA_037137675.1 bacterium
GCTGCTGCTGATCGCCGGCAACGGAAGCTACCCTCTAGAGCTGGCCGCCGCCGCCAAAGCCCGTGGCGTCCGGCGCCTTTGCGTGATCGCCATGCGCGGCGAAACCTCACGCGCCATCGGCCGACTGGCGGACGAAATTCACTGGCTGCCCCTCGGCAAGCTTCAGCTTCTGCTCGACACCGCCCGGCGCACCGGAATCGCCCACGCCGTGATGGCCGGCCAGATCTCGCCGACCGCTGTTTTCCGTCTGGCCTTCATGATGGACCAGCGGCTGCGCGCCCTGGTTGCGCGACTGCCGGCGATGAACGCTCACACCGTTTTCCCGGCCATCGCCGGCGAACTGCGCGGCGTCGGGGTCGAGCTGCTGCCAGCATATCTTTTTATGGAATCGAAAATGCCGGCGCCCGGCACGCTTACCGCGCGCGCCCCGACCGCAGCGCAGTCCGCCGACATCCAACTGGGCCTGCGCACGGCCAAGCTGACCGGCAGCCTCGAAATCGGCCAGACCGTGGTCGTTAAAAACGGCGCAATCCTGGCCGTGGAGGCCTTTGAAGGCACGGATGCCGCCATCCGCCGCGCTGGCAAGCTAGGCGGCGCGGGCGCTGTGGTTGTCAAGGTAGCCAAACGCGGCCACGACATGCGCTTCGACATTCCCGTGGTGGGGCTGCGCACCCTGCGCGCCCTGCGCCGCGCGGGCATCGGAGCGCTGGCCATCGAAGCCGGCCGCACGATCATGCTGGAGCGCGAAACTTTTTTACGCCGCGCCGACCGCGCAGGCATTTGCGTCGTCGCCATGGAGACTGAGGAGTTATCATGAAAGCAGCAAAAGATTCAGTACGGGTTCCTGTTGGTGTGGTGGGAGTCGGGAGCCTCGGCCAGTGGCACACCCGGATTTACAGTGAAATTCCCGGCGCTGAGCTGGTCGGGGTTTACGATACCAACGCCACGCGCGCCGCTGAAATTGCCGCCCGTTATCATACGCGCGCCTTTCCCTCGATCGCCGCCCTGGCTGGCGCCGTGCGCGCCGCGAGCGTGGTCGTTCCGCCCGCCCAGCATGCCGCCGCCACGCTCGAACTGATGGCCCAGGGCGTGCATGTTCTGGTCGAAAAACCGATCGCCGCCTCGCTCACCGACGCCGAGTCCATGATCCGCGAAGCCCGCGCGCGCCAGGTCATTCTTCAGGTCGGCCACGTCGAGCGCTTCAATCCGGTGCTGGACTACCTTAAAGGCATACTCACCCAGCCGCGCTACATCGAGGCCATCCGTCTGGCCAATTACCCGCCCGCCCGTCCCGGCCTGCCGCCGCGCGGCACAGAGGTGAGCGTGGTCTACGACATGATGATTCACGATCTGGAAATCATCCTGCACATCGTGCCGTCACCGGTCGTGGATATTCAGGCGGTAGGCGTGCCGGTATTAAGCGCCTCTGAAGATCTGGCCAATGTGCGGCTCAAATTCGGCAACGGCTGCGTGGCCAACATCACCGCCAGCCGCATCAGTTTCGAACGCACCCGTAAAATCCGCGTTTTCCAGCCCGACACCTACGTGTCATTGGATTATGGCGAGCAGACCGGCAAGCTCTATCGCATCGCAGGCAAGACGATCAC
>JBAXJV010000568.1:0-1598 GCA_037137675.1 bacterium
TGGTTCTGGTTCATAACGTCACAACTTTCCTGCCTATTCCCGACTCACGCCCCCGTCAGTATCTCCCGTATTCTGACTGACAAGTCCAATGTTGAAAATGGTTTTTGGATGAAATTGACGCCTTTGTCGATTATGCCCTTGCGGACGATGATGTCCGCCGTGTAGCCGGACATGAACAAGGACTTGAGATGCGGATAACGCGCCTTCAGTTGCCCGGCTAGTTCGCGACCGTTCATGCCCGGCATGACGACGTCGGTCATCAGCAGTTGAAACTCACCGGTGCATTCTGCCGCCATGCGCAGGGCCGCTTCCGGCGTGGCGGCCGACAGAACGGTATAGCCCAAGCCACGCAGTGTTCGTTCGACCATTGTCAGAACTGATAAATCATCCTCGACCAGCATGACGGTCTCGTGTCCACGAACCGGAGTTTTTGCGGGGGAATCCGTGGAATGAACCGAATCAGCGCCCAGATAGCGGGGCAGGCTGATGCGGAAGGTTGTGCATTTGCCAGGCTCGCTGTCAACGCCGATATGACCCTTGTTCTGCTTCACGATGCCGTACACCGTGGCCAACCCCAGTCCGGTGCCCTGCCCCACCCCCTTGGTCGTGAAAAACGGTTCAAATATATGCGACTGGGTCTCCTGATCCATACCGCAACCGGTATCGGAAATCGTAAACAATACATAATCGCCGGGTGGAAAATCTTCGTGACGCAACGCCATGCTTTCATCCACGCAAACGTTTCTCGTCGCAATCTGCACTTCGCCGAAATTGCCAATGGCATCGCGCGCATTGACGCACAGGTTGGCCAGAATCTGTTCTATCTGACAGGGATCCATCCTGACCAGCCACAGGCCAGCTTGGGGTTTCCAGACAAGTTTGATGTTTTCTCCGATTAAACGGCTCAACATCTTAAGCATGTTTTCCAAGGTTTCGTTCAGATCGAGCTTGCGTGGTTGGATCGTCTGCTTACGGGCGAAGGCAAGTAATTGACGGGTGAGATCGGCGGCATGCTGACCCGATTTATTTATCTGTTCCAGCTCGGCGTGGATTGGATCGGACGGTTTCGTCCGTTCGAGGGCATATTCCGCATTGCCTATGATGACCTGCAGGACATTATTGAAATCGTGCGCCACGCCGCCGGCCAGGCGACCAACCGACTCCAACTTCTGGGATTGGATCAACTGCGCCTGTAGGAGGTCTCGCTCCGCCTCCGCCTGTTTGCGATCGGTGATTTGCTGCGTCAGGTCGCGATTGGCCGTTTCCGCGACCCGGCGTGACTCGACCTCTTCCTCCATCATGTTCATGATCGCGAACCGCGACGCGGTGAGTTCAGCGGTGCGCTCCGCAATCCGCGCCTCCAGAGTTTCGGACAGATGGCGCAGTTCGGTATTTCTTTTCCGCTCCAAGGTGATGTCGGTCGCCACTGCGCAAAGTAAAGATTCCACGCCCAACTGCAGTCGGTTCAACCCCAGGCGCAACAGAACCACGCTGCCGTCGGCGGTGCGGACTGACACATCTTTTGATGTGTGTCCGCTCAAAGCCGCTTCGAGCAAGTCCGCGAGGGCCGGGTGGTCCGCTGGGTCAATGAAGTCCCG
>JBAXJV010000569.1:0-1588 GCA_037137675.1 bacterium
CCTAACAGTCTAACAGCCTGCAGCCTAACAGCCTGCGTCCCATGGGACGCTAGTGGTTCTTAAAGGCCATTACTGTTCACTTCCCGCTTTTCATCATGACTGTTGCTTGTAATCATGCTTGTAATCGTGCTTGACATACGGTCGGTCCAAATGCAAAAGATGAATGCATGATTACCCGCCCGTTTTGGTTGGATCGGATCGCGCGACTCTGGAAGCAGAAGCCCATCATCTGGTTGTCGGGAGTCCGCCGGGCCGGGAAAACATCGCTCTGCCGCCAAATCCCCGACGCCAGGTATTTCAACTGCGATCTTCCGTCCGTGCAACGGCAACTGTCCGACCCCGAGTTTTTTCTTGCCCGGCAAAATGGCCGGGAGCCTTTGCTGCTCGATGAAATACACCGCATCGCAGATCCGGCGCAGGTGCTCAAAATCGCCGCCGATGAGTATCCACATTTACGCATTCTGGCCACCGGTTCTTCCACCTTGCAGGCTACCGGCAAGTTCCGGGACAGCCTGACGGATCGCAAGCGGTCCCTGCACCTGCTGCCGGTGCTGTGGCGCGAATGCCTCGATGTGTTTGAACAGCCTGATTTCGACCGGCGATTGTTGCACGGCGGACTGCCGGGCGTGTTGCTGGGTTCGCATCCGGACCCGGCGTTCTTTGAAGATTGGATGGATAGCTTCTACGCCCGTGATATCCAGGAATTGTTCGGCGTGCGCAACCGGTCCGGCTTCATGGCGCTGCTCAAGCTTGTCGCCTTGCGCAACGGAGGACTGCTCGATGTGTCTGACCTGGCGAAAGAATCGGGGGTCAGCCGTCCGACTGTGATGGCCCATCTGGACGCCATGGAAATCGCCCACGCGATCATCCGCGTTGCTCCGTTTCATGGCGGAGGGCACAGGGAAATCGTGCAGCGCCCGCGCGTGTACGCGTTCGATACAGGCTTGGTTGCTCACGTTCGCGGCTGGGAAACAATTCGCGAGAGTGACCGCGGGCTCTTGTGGGAGAATCTGGTGCTGGACGAACTGCGCGCGGTGCGGACCACTTCGGCGATCCACTACTGGCGTGACAAGGGCCAGCGCGAGGTTGATTTCGTCATTCAAACTTCTGCCGGTGTTGTTGACGCATTTGAAGCTAAAATCAACCCCGACGCGTTTGATCCCGCCGGTATGGCGGCCTTTCGCCGACTCTACCCTCATGGCCGGAACTGGCTGGTTTGTCCCTTCGTGCGCAAGGCGTACGTTCTGCGCAAAGGCGGATTTGTTTTAGAGGTTTGCTCCACGCCGCATTTTAATCCTGCACCGCCTTCCTAAAAGCTGCTCATCTTCAATCCGCGAAATCCGGGCAGTCCGTAGCCTCCCCCGTTACGAAACGCGAAAAGGGAATTGCTTAAGCAAGCTGCTTTGACAGGATTAACAAGATAAAACAGGATTAAATGAGTATATGGATGGAACAAGTTCAAGGATAACGGCAGCCCCAAATCCTGTTGAATCCTGTTAATCCTGTCAAAAAAATCTTTCAAATACGTGTCCAAAATATTTCTGGAAGGTTGGTGGTAGCCCCGCAAAAAATGCTGCCAATAACTCTG
>JBAXJV010000570.1:0-1580 GCA_037137675.1 bacterium
ACAGCCTACAGCCTAAACCGCTACAGCCTTGGCGTCCCTGTGGGACGCCAGTGCGCTTAATTCGTAATTCCTAATTCGTAATTCTTTCCCCTCCGCCCCTTCTGCGCCTCTGCGCTATCGGACCGCTGACCTCCGCTCGCCACCTGACTGGCGATAGTGCGGCTAAGGTATTTACCTCCCATTCCTAAGCATTTTCCCGATGGCGGTTGGCGGCACTTTAATGTAATTCATCAAACGAGAGGTTGATCTATGGGGCTGTGATTAGAATGCAGGTGGAACGTTTTGGACGCATGAAATGCCCTAAAAGAAAAGCGTTGTCACTCTATGAACGATAAAGATAAATTGCGCAGGCTGGCAGAAGCGAAATTTGCTCAGTCTCCAAAAGCCAGTGCGCCACAGACATCTGAAGCAATCCAACAGGCATTTCACGAGTTGCAGGTGCATCAAATTGAACTGGAGATGCAAAATGAGGAACTTTGTAAGGTGCAGGCGCAACTGACCGCCGAGCGGGCTCGCTATTTCGACCTCTACGATCTGGCACCGGTTGGTTATATCGCGATCCAGGGAAACGGCGTGATTCGAAATGCCAATCTTGAAGCTGTCAAACTGCTGGGTATGGCCCGAGGCCAGTTGATCAATCATTCCTTGTTTCATTTCATTCCTAAAGAGGAACAGGACATTTACTATTTGCATCACAAACAACTCGTTACAACTAGCGACCCTCAGGACTACGAACTGAGGATGGTGAAGCAGGATGGAACGGTGTTCTGGTCGCAACTGATGATATCGCTTGCGCAGGAATCCGATGGGGCGCTGGTGTGTCAGATTGTGTTGAACAATATTACCGCTCGCAAACAGGCTGAGGATGCGCTACGGACCAGCGAACTTCACATGCGAACGAATGCCGACTCCGCGCCGGACGACATCCTCACGATGAACCAGAAAGGAATCATCACCTATTGGAATCCTGCCGCCGGGCGAATCTTTGGCTACAGGGGGAATTGGGGTCAGCCCTTAACAATACACTTTAACCCAAAGTGTTAGGGAAGTTGAGAGGAATTGGAGGGGAATTGGGCTCAGCCTTTCACAATACACTTTACCCCGGAGTGATAGGAAGCGCCGCATGAAAAGGCGTGTTTTGTTTTTTTTGCCGCGCCCAGGTGTCACTTGAACGTCAATCAGGTCCCCAAAGTCAGCGATGTCCGCCCTCGCCAGGCAAAATCGCCACATATCCAACTGCCCGATGAGCACGCCGGAGAGCAACACTCCCGTCACGATGCCGAGGCTGAACTCGCCGATCTTGAGGCTGCCCACCCAGAAGCCGACCGCCAGCGTCAGAACCCTGGCTCCCGGGGGTGGCTTCGCAGGGTGTCAGCTTAGTATTTTATCATAAGCGGTTCCTGGTCTGCATGAAGAAATGGTTGCTCCGGTGCTGCTCAATACTCCAGGAAATACTGCTGCAGCTGCTTCACATCCGTCGTCTTGGTCAAGCCAAGCATCAACAGGATGCGGGCTTTCTGCGGGTTCAATTCCATGGCGGCGAGGAAGCCGAGCTTGTCGTCGTTCACTTCGACGTTGCG
>JBAXJV010000571.1:0-1578 GCA_037137675.1 bacterium
CCTGACCGGAAAAATGAAATGGTCTGCGGGCATCTTCCATGAAACCTGCCGCTCCTCGAATGTCAAACTGCGGCTGACGCTGCGGCAAAACACTTCGGGCCAGCCGGCGACGGCAAAGCGGTATTCTGTAATATCTGCTTGCGGCTGGCGCGGCAGCAGCCACTTGCCGCCGATCAGGCTCACGCCGCTGATTAAAACCGTGGTCAGCGGAATCAGCCACCAGAGCATCAGCCGCCGCGAACTTTTCAGCCGCCAGAAGGCTACCGGCAGCCCGATGCAGGCCACCCCGAAAAAAATGCCCAGCACGCTATAAGTCCAACCCAGATACCGGCTCTTGAGCGGTTGGAATAAATCGCGACGGTTCTGCATGACCGTGAGCGCATTCGTAATTCCATTTTGGTTGTTGATATAGGAGTAATTGTCCCAGAGCGTGTTCTCGTTGTTGTGCGACTGGTGGCTCTTGGCTTCTGAATTATTGGCCAGCGGTAGCGCTACGCCCTGGATGCCGCCCAGCAGCACGGAGCCCGCCCCGGAAAGTCCGGCCATGGCGGTCAGGTTGGAAACGGTCATGTTGCGGCCGTAAATCCAGGTTCCCATCAACAGCAGCCGCCGCAGCATGGCCCTGGTCAGCGTGGCGCTCCGGGTGGCTTCGTCAGAAATCCAAAGCGCATTTATTTCCGCGTATGATTCAATAAGCGGCGGAAGTGCGCCGATGGTCTGCGAATTATTGATGCTGGCCGATTCGCGCAAAAAACGGTCGGCTTCCGGCTCATTCATCACCCAGGCTGTGCCGCCACCGCCGTACCCGTTGCCCGGACAGAACAATTCAACCAGCTGCTTCCGGAGCAGAACGGTTCCGCTGGCATCACGTACCTCGCACAGACAAGAGCTCAGGTTGGCGCTGCCGCCGGACCGGAATCCGCCAGCAGTCATGCGCGAAAGAATCAGTGGTAACAAAGTCACGCTGCCAGTGGGTGACGCGTGTGTAATGGACCAGCTGTGCCGGAAGCGTTCCGGGCGCACCGGCGAAACGGGGTTCAAAAGGCCCATCGGCTGGTGCCATAGCAGCTTTGTGGCGACGTTGGAAATAGAGTGGCGTTGCGCGACGGGCGGCAGCAGATCTTCAATCAGCACTTCTGGAAATGAAATCGAAACTGTCAGCGGAAAATCCAGCCGGGCGCCTGGATGTTGACGGATAATCATCTGCCCAAGATAACCGCCAGCCGGGCGCGATGGCACCTCGTGCCGGTTTTTGCTGTCAGTCCGGCCATACCCGCGCTCAGACTGGTCCACGCTCTGGGTCGCTTCAACGCAGCCGTTGGATGCCGGCTCCAGAAGAATCGAGAGCGCCGCAGCCGCAGGCGCCGGCAGGGCCACCCAGTCCCGGTAGGAAACCGCCAGCGCGGTGGATGCCAGCAGCCCGCCTGCCAAACACACAAAAACTTGCTTGTGCCCTTTTAAACTCATCTGACTGCCAGTCAATCTGCCAGAGCAAAACCGCAAATGCAAGCCATTAGCGTCCCCCAAATGTGCGGCTAAGCGGCGCTGGTTTCTCACGAACAGCCACTTTTGAGCCGC
>JBAXJV010000572.1:0-1560 GCA_037137675.1 bacterium
GACGCTCTTCCGATCTCTGGCGCCCGCCGCCGACGCGTCCGATGCACCAGCCGCCAGCCGCGTCGCCACGCCGGGCTGCCGCACCATTGAGCAGGTTTCCGAATTTCTCAAAGTAAAGCCTGAAGCCCTGATCAAGACGCTGATCTACGTCGTCAAAGGCCAGCCCGTCGCAGTCTGCATTCCTGGGCACCGCGAATTGAACGAACACAAGCTGGCCCGCGTGCTGGGAGCTGAGGTGCAAATGGCCGACGACGCGACGGTTGAAAAAGCAACCGGTGCGCCGCTGGGCTTCGCAGGTCCCGCAGGACTCACAATCCCGGTCTATGCCGACGCCGAACTCGCCTCCGGCAAAGCTTACGTCGCCGGGGCCAACGCCGCCGACACGCATATCATCAATTTGCGCCTCGACCGTGATGCCAAAATCAGCGCCTATAATGATCTGGTGCTCTGCCGCGAGCTCGACCTCTGTCCGCGCTGCGGCCAGCCCATGCGTGAAAAGCGCGGCATCGAAGTCGGCCATGTCTTCAAGCTGGGCGTCAAGTACAGTCAGGCGCTGGAGGCCATGTATCTGGACGAAGCCGGCAACCGCCAGACATCCATCATGGGCTGCTACGGCATCGGCGTCACCCGTACGCTGCAGGCCGTAATCGAGCAAAGTCACGACGCGAACGGCATAATCTGGCCTGCTTCCGTGGCGCCTTTCGAGGTCGTCGTGCTGCCGCTGAACGTCAACCATCCCGAAACCATGCGCGTCGCCGGGGAACTGGTCGCCAGCCTGGAAGCTTTGGGTTTCGCGGTGCTGATGGATGATCGCGATGAACGGCCCGGCTTCAAATTCAAGGACGCCGATTTGATCGGGTTCCCGGTACGTGCCGTCGTCAGCGAACGTTCGCTGGCCGAAGGCAAAATCGAAATTAAACAGCGTACCGCAACCGACAAACAAATGGTGCCACTCGCAGAAGCGGCAAGCGTGATCGCCGCGCTGGTGCGGCTGTGAGCACGCCTATCTTCAGCGCACCGCGCGGAATGCGCGATTTTTATCCGGAGGAGATGGTCCTGCGCAATCATATCTTCCGCGCCTGGAGCGGCGCAGCGCAGCGTTTCGGATTTGAACCGTACGACGCCTGCGTGGTCGAAACACTGGATTTGCTCAAGCGTAAGGGCGGCGAGGAAATTGCCGAGCAAATTTACACCTTCAAGGATAAAAGCGATCGCGACCTCGCGCTGCGCCCGGAAATGACTCCCAGCCTGGCCCGCATGGTTGCCGCGCACCAGAACACGCTGGCTTTTCCGGTCAAGTGGACTACGATCGCCCAGTGTTTTCGCTACGAGCGCATGTCGCGCGGGCGCAAGCGTGAGCATTATCAGTGGAATCTGGATGTTATCGGCGAGGACGGCGTCGCCGCCGAAGCCGAAATTCTCGCCTGCGCCCTCACAGCCCTTGAACAGCTCGGCCTCGGTTCAGACAGCATGCAGGTGCACGTCAACTCCCGTGCGTTGCTGGCAGAATTACTGCTTTCACTTGGCATTGCTCAGGAACACCACGCCGCCACCTTCCTT
>JBAXJV010000573.1:0-1556 GCA_037137675.1 bacterium
CCGCACCGTAACACAAGCGTTTTGTCTATTGTCCATATACGACCCCACTCGCCGACAAACATTACTTGATTTCGATTCTTATGGGTATAGACAGAATGCACCGGATATGTAATAAACGAAACTCATCCTTGCGGGATCGTCGGCGACAAACTCCTGATTGACGGTGTAGGGAATCCGCTCCGGGTGACGACCGTCAAGGTCAAGGGCGGCGATCAAGTTTTCGCGTTGTGGCATGGGTTGGGTGGTGCTCCTAACGCCTGACCGTAATCCGCCGGACTTCGACTGACTTGCACGGCAGGCCGTCCGTTCCGATATGTTTGAAATCGGAATAGACCAGCATGGCTGCGTCATCGGTCACCGGCAGCAGGTTGGTGTAGCCGCAGGTGTGGGCATCAATCGCCCCGGCATCGCCTGCGATGACCGGCACGGGGTCGTCCCAGGTGAGGCCGCCATCGAGGGAAGCCGTCACCCATACGCCGGGACGACCGAAGGCCAACAACAGTGCGCCATTGCCCAGGCGCACCAACGCCGGGAAGACACCGAAGGTGAACAATTCGCGCGGCGACTCCCACGTGAAGCCGTGATTCGCTGAACGGGTGATGAGCATCGGGTGCTGATTCTGATCGGTGCACCGGATCACGCAGACCAATTCACCCTCCACGGTCTCGGCCAGCATTGGCTCATAAACCCGGCCCGTGGCGAGGATGCTCCGCTTCTGGAAACTCCGCCCATTGTCGCGGGAAGTCATGAGCAGACAGGACCAGCCGTCGGGCGTGACGCCATCGGCCCACAGGCAGTTGGTGCGGTAGTCGACATAAAGCAGTTCCCCGTTGTGGCGGATCGGCGCATGCTCGAACCAGGTGCGCGAAACCACCTGCTCTCGGCCCATCGTCCAGCAGAGATGCCCATCTACTTCATAGGCGACCTGTTCCGGCATCCAGACCGGCTTGGACGGAGTCCAGCGCCAGGCAGGTAGCCGGGTCAGGTAGTCCCGCACCGCCGCAGGACACTCAGCCACCTTGTAGAAATGGAAATCGCAATAGGCAAACGCCTTTCCGACAGAGGGTGGAAGCTGTACCCCAGCCGATGCGAGATCAAAGGTTGCAGACGCCGGCAATATCAGGTATTCGCCATCGAAGCATTCAACGCAACTGGCATGAGGCCCGGCGCCCGGCGCAGCCTGCGGCGTTTCCTGCCAGGTGCGACCGCCGTCAGCCGACACATACCGGCGCAGCGGTTGTCCATAGCCGCAGGTGGCGTCCTCGGCATCGCTGACCGTCGCCATCAACGCCCCGCCGGGGAGCCGGCAAAGGCTGGGAAACTGGAAGTGGCCCCAGCGCGTCTCGTGTGGCCGGGAGCGCCCCACTACCACGGGTTCTGTTATTGTTATGATGTTCATCTTTTTACAAGATCTCCTCTTTCTCAGTCATGCTAACGATTATGACTACACCGAAACCTCAATGCGAACAGATCCGCATCTTTCATCACGAACCGATGGCGTTCATGCCGAGGGATGCCCCGCCTGCGCCTCGGTGCTTCAATATCCATTCCCGATA
>JBAXJV010000574.1:0-1550 GCA_037137675.1 bacterium
GACGAGATGCCCAGAATAAGGCTTTCGGAGAGATGCAGACCATCCTTCATGAACGGCACCCAGATCACCCCCAGGGCTGACGTAAAAAAACTATACACGACGGTGAAAAGCACGAAGCGGAAAAAAGGCGGAAAAAACAGCATTTGCTTCCATGGTGGCGGAGGCTGGCTTGTGCGGGATTCCGCAGCTGGAATATCGGGGATGCGTCTTAGAAAAACAACGCTGGCCAGTGCGGACAGGTAGCTGAAGATGAATAGTAGTCCGAATGCACGGATGGAGGGGAAGGCACCGACAAACCAGCTGGAGAGCAGCATGGTGCCGGTGAGGGCGATGTACATGCAGGTGGTGTCACGGGCGATAAAGGCGCCGCGAAGAGAGCTTGGGATGATCTGGGTGATCCATGGCATAAGGCCACAGACCGAGATGCCCCGGGCCGCCGCAAAAAGGGCCAGCATGAGCAGGGTCAGCGCGATTCTGAGATGCGGTGAAACGCGGTCAGGCAACAGTGCGACAATGGCAATACCGAGGATGAATATACTGCGGGCCGCCCAGCCCCGGACCACGAAATTCTTATTCCCGATTTTTTCAACAAAGCTGGCCGCCGGGATCTGCAGCGCCGCGAACAGCGGGGTCATGGCCAGTGCCGCGCCCAGAACGGAGGCCGGAGCACCCAAGCCCTTGAGAAACAGGAGCATGGGCGTGCCCAGAATCAAGGACCAGGACGAAGAATTGAATATTTGGAAAATATAAGCATTGGTCACGCCGCGAGGCATGACTTTGACCGGGTGAGACGAATCCATGCGCCCATCTAATATCAAACGCACGTGAATGACAAACCGCATTTCGCGGAGAACGATCAGCCTCTGCGCCGAATGGCGGAGTTGGCTGAGGCCCAGATGCGGCCACAACCGAGGGAGCGCACGGTAAAAGACATCGTGTGAAGACTCAAACGTTTCACCGATCATTTCGGCGCAGAGACCAGTCTGGTCGACATCGATGGCTTTGCCATCGAGTCATGGTTACGCGAGACTCTGGGTGCCAAGGCCAGGACTTTCAACTTGTACCGGCAACACGTCCGGGGCATGTTCAAATTTGCCGTAGCAAAGAAGTGGATTCAGGTTTCGCCCGTCGAGGACCTGGCCGCCGATACCGAGGAGCACGATGTTCCGGTCACTTTATCCCCCACGGAGGCTGCGAAGCTGCTTTTGACCGCCGTGGAAAAGTATCCAGAGTTGATTCCTTACATCGACATCGGTTTATTCGCCGGTCTTAGGCCAGAGCGCGAGCTCGGTTGCTTGAAATGATCGGCCGTCGATCTCGACAACGCCCGGTTGACCGTGACATCAGAAAGTTCTAAGCATCGCCCTGCGCGTAATGTGCCACTGGCGGACAATGCCGTCGCTTGGTTGCACCAGTACAGTACAGTCCCCCCCACCCCGCCGGCGCGGGGGGGGCGCGGGGCGGCGGATGGCGGTGACCGTGTGTGTGTTGGCGGCGAGCGGGTTGCAGATTTCAATTGTCGAACGTCGAGACGTGACTCCGTTCACCCA
>JBAXJV010000575.1:0-1542 GCA_037137675.1 bacterium
CTCCTGCGTCCCGCCGCTGTTCTGCCGCTGGAGTCCTACAGTCCTGAGCGCAAGGCGGAGTTTCTACTGTCGAACACCATTGACGCCGCTGACTATGCTTCGGCAATCAAGGCGGTCAGGTCCATGGGCGTTGATCCAGCCATGATCAAACACCGCAAGCCTACCGGAGTTTGACGCATGCAACGCGTGTTTCTGGATGCGAACATTATATTCTCCTCCGCCTACCGTGAGAAGGCGGGGCTCCTGCGTATATGGCGATTACCTGGCGTGGATTTGGTGACATCGAACTATGCCTCCCAGGAAGCGACCGTGAACTTGAGCGAACCCGCACAAAGGGAGCGGTTGATGTTGTTGCTCGATTCGATTGTCGTGATGCCACATTCATCCACCTTGCCTGATCTGCCTCATGGTATGAGTCTGCCCGTGAAAGACATGCCGATTTTTCAAGCCGCCATGAGTGCCGGCGCGTCGGTTCTTTTGACCGGCGATGTGGCACACTTCGGGCGATATTTCGGTAACACCATTGCCGGCATCCGCATTCTCACGCCGGCCGATTTTTTGCGGGAGTTTAAAGCCTGAGTTCCCGATTCTCATCTTACCATTCCCAACTTGAGCATCTCCATCTTCACGCACGCGGGTGAAACTGACGGTGTACAGCCATCAAACGCTGGCCGTCCACATGGGTGTAGATTTGCGTCGTAGCAATATCGGCATGGCCGAGCATTTCCTGAATCAGCCGCAGCGGCGCGCCGTTAGCCAGCAGGTGACTGGCAAAAGAATGTCGCAACGTGTGTGGTGTCACACGGGCAGTTAAGCCCGCCGCACGGGTATAGCCTTTGATCAGCCACCAGACTGTTTTGCGACTTAACTTGCGGCCGCGGTTGGTCAGAAACAGTTCGCGGGCAACAAGATTTTTAACAAACCTCGGGCGGCCTCCGGACAAATACTGCGTGATTCGCTGACGGGCCGTTTCGCCAAAAGGCACAACCCTGACTTTATTGCCCTTACCTAAAACGCGCAGGTAACCGGCGTCAAGGTGCAGGTCGTCCAGCGGCAGATCGGCCAACTCTGACACACGCATGCCGGTAGCATAAAGCAGCTCAAGCATTGCCCGGTCGCGCAGGTGACGTGCATCATCGCCCTCCGGCGCGGCCAGCAGACGGTCCACCTCGCGCGCGCTTAGCGTGCCGGGCAGCAGTTTCCATATTTTCGGCGCATCCATGACGTCCGTCACGTTGCGCTCAAGCATTCCCTCCTGCACGAGGTAGCGCAGGAAAACCTTGAGCGCGACCAGACGGCGGGAAAGCGTGTTGACCGCCAGGCCGTGGGCCTTGCCATCGTGCAACGCGTCTACAATCAAGTCGCGTCGAAGATCAGCGGGGCGATCCACACCGCGCGTCAGGAAAAAATCGGCAAAGGCGCAGAGATCGTGTCCGTAGGCGATGCGTGTGTTACGGCTCAGGCCGCACTCCAGCGTCAGGTAGTCGAGGAACTGCTCTATCAGCGGACGCATCCCGGCGACCCTCCACGCACAATCACCTG
>JBAXJV010000576.1:0-1536 GCA_037137675.1 bacterium
GCCATCGTGGATCGTGCAACGGGATAATAAATGGGGTTGCGGTACAATATTTGACAGGTTGCGGCGTCTAGCATATCTTAGGAAGTGATGTGTCTGAACGTATGTGGATGGACGACGGCGGGAATGTGACGAAGAGAACAAGCATTCGCTCCGGAAATCTGCGTGGCGGACAGGGCATCGTTTAAACAAAACCCGAAAACTGAGGAAAAGAACCATGACTCGTTGGATGACACTGTCGGTAGCCGTCCTGTTTGTGGCGGCAGTTAACATGCAGGCCGAAAACGCTGCAAACGCGCCTGCGCCTGCACCTGCAGTTGCCGCGCCTGTACCGCCTGTAAAAAAGGCCGTTCGCCCGCCACCGTTACCTCCTGAGCCCATCAACTTGACCGGCAAGCTGAGCAAGGACGTGAAGACGATCAAGGACAAGGCTGGCGTGGAAAAAACCATGACCCATTACGTAGCGACCACCGCCGATGGCGCCAAAGTGGTGCTGATGCCCAACAAGAGCGTGACCGCTGAGATCCTGGACGGGATGGTTGATAAATCAATCAAGGTCACAGGCACCGGCCGTACAATCGAAAAAGACGGCAAGAAGATCGTTCGGCTCATGACGCTCACGAGCGTTGAAGTTGCTCCTGCTACGACTCCGTAACACGGATCAAATTGAGTTCCCCACGGGGCAGGCTATCCGGAAGGGAGCCTGCCCTGTTTGCGTTTACTCCTGAAGATCGGGCGTCAAATCCTCGCTATTCGGGACGCCTGTATGTTTTGTGGAATACTCATACTTGCGCTTCGGAAACTTTTCTGACACATTTTCGCCGTGGAAGTGTTTTTCATCTGGTTCTAAAGGCGTGTGCCAATGCCATTTGAAAAATAATCAATAATCAAGTCTGGCTCAGGAGCAGCGCATGCAAATACTTAAAATGGGGCAAGTCGGCGGTGGTATCGGTGCATTTATCGGCGAGGTTCACCGTAAAGCCGCCCGGATGGACGGCGGAATTGTAATGACGGCAGGCGCATTCGATGTCGTTCCCGAGAAAAGCCTGCAGCAAGGCAAAAATCTCGGACTCGATCCCAAGCGCGTTTACAATACCTACCAGGAAATGATCGCTGGCGAACTGGCCTTGCCGAAAGCCGAGCGCATGGATTTCGTAGCGGTCTGCACGCCCAACCACACGCACTTCCCGATTGCCAAAGCCTGCCTGAATGCCGGATTCAATGTGATGTGTGAAAAACCGATGACGCTGACCGTCGCGGAAGCCGAAGAACTGGCCGCGCTCGTCAAGAAAACCGGCATGACCTTCGGACTCATGCACAACTACACAGCTTACCCGATGGTCAAGCTGGCCCATGACATGGTCAAGCAGGGCGATCTTGGCAAGATCCGTAAGGTTATAGTCCAATATCCACAGGGCTGGCTCTACCAGCTTCTGGAAAAGAGCGGACAAATGCAGGCCTCCTGGCGCACCAACCCGAAGACCTCAGGCGCTGCGGGCTGCATCGGCGACATTGGCACACACGCCGCCAATCTGGCCG
>JBAXJV010000577.1:0-1529 GCA_037137675.1 bacterium
TTGCTACGCCCAGCGTGCCGCCGCGCAGATTCACGTAATTAAGAGCGCCCGCCAGGGTCAGCGTGCCGATTTTATCCACTATGCCACCCTGCGTGATAGTGAGGGCGTTATTCGTGCTGCCGGCAATTCCGACGGCCAGAGTTGAATTTCCCAAACTCCATGTCGAACCGCCCGTCACAATCGCGGTGTTGCCGGTGGCCCCGGCCGTTGCGCCGATTGTGCAGGCGCCCGCGCTGAACAGCCTGGACGCGTTGGTAATCAGCAAGGCATTCCCCGCATCCGAGGCGAAGTTTCCGACGTTAATCGGCCCTCCGTTAGTGACCAACGCACCCTGATCAATCATCAGCGAGTTATTGGTCACAGATGCGATAAAGCCGATTGCCAGACTTCCGCCGCCCATATTCCAGAGTGACTGATCGCCGGTCACAATGATCCGGTTGTTCGCCGCGCCAGCGGTATGGCCGATGTCAGGAGCGACGGATGAAAAAACCCAGCCGCCATTGGTCACCAGGAGCAGGTTTCCAGACCCGCTGCCATAGCCGATGCTCAAGAGTATAGCGTTGGTTAGAAGGGCGCTGCCGGGCGCACCTCTACCATCTATTATCAGCTTATTGCCGGAGGCTGTACCGGCACCCACGCCCCAAATCGGCCCGCTTAACAGCGAGGTGCAACCGCTACCACCGGCAATGATGGCGGTGTTCGACGATTCAATCTGACCGACGAAAGATCCAGCTGACAAATACACCGCGCCACCGTTCGTGATCATGAACAGGTTGTTGGTACCTCCCGCTGCGCCGCCGATACTGAGTACGGCGTTTGTCACCACGCCCTGGTCAACTACTATCGAGTTCCCGGCCCCTCCGTTTCCAAGGCTCAGCGTCCCGCCCCCGGCATTCCACATCCCTGGCCCCGCCGGACCCGCAGTAACCAGAATGCTGTTATTGCTACTGCCGGGGTCACCCACCGCGAACGTCACCGTACTGAAGAGCTTCCCGCCGTTTGTAATAATCATTCTGTTGCCGTTGGCCCCGGCACCTGAACCGAGATGGCTGGATGTGAAATTCGTTACAATTCCGCCCTGATCTATCAAGAGCAGATTGTTGCTCTGCCCGGCTGCAGACTGAAAATAGATGGCGCCCCCGCCGCTGAACACACTCGGGCGGGCCGGATTGCCGCCCACATAAATCACGTTGTTCGCGCCAAACAGCGTCGGCTGGGACAGAAATCCCACGTAGCCACCGTCGGTTATGCACAGATTCGTTGTAACCGAAGGCGCTGCCTGTATCGAAAGCGTATTTGCGATCAACCGGCCTGTCCCGGTCACTGTGACCAGCGCGTTGCTGCCGATCGTTAAGGGGCTTGCGTTCGTTACGATTCCTCCGGACATCGTCAGCGTACGCACAGGCGCGGGCAGCGGGTTGTTGAAGGTACAGGCGCCTACGTTAAGCACCATCGTCCCATTGCTCACAACCACCGAATTGGTCGAGAGCGCGTTGAGATTGTTCACCTGCAAGGTGCCGCCGGGTGCG
>JBAXJV010000578.1:0-1526 GCA_037137675.1 bacterium
CCGCTGTCAAGTTCGGTGCGCGTCTGCTTCAGGGCCACGACAGCCCTTCGCTGAAACTCACGCACCTGCTGGATAGGCAGGCGCGTGTGGATGGCATCTTCAGCCTGACGCATATGCTGTGCGGCTTTATCCATGGATCCGGTGCGGAGATGCTGGATTGTGGCCTGGGCGTAAATGGCGTCAACCTGCCGCCGCAGCCGGGCTTGTTTTCCCAGTTCGGAAGGCGTTTCATCGCTGGAATCGCGCCTCGGGCCCATGCCTGCCATGCCGGTTTCTTCGCCGAACCCGGACAGTTTTCCGCCGCCGGTGGCCTTGGACTTGGCGTGTTCATCTTCTTTGACTTCTCCGCCCTGCGAGGAGTCGCGGGTCATGCGCTTTTCAATTTTGTTGTCGCCTTCGTTGATTTTTCCTGAACCTGCGGCGATTTCTCCGTCAGACATGCCCTGCCGTCCGACGTTAGAACGGCCATCCTGATCCTTATGTTCAGGCGCCGCATTGCCGGATTTACCCTTGGCGCCATAACTGGTTGTCTCGCCCTCTGCGACATCCCAGCCCGGCGGCATGTCAGGCACGCCTTGATTGCCGGTGGAATCGTCGGCGTCCTTCTGGATGTCCTCTTCCTGTTTAATCAGGTCACCGATGATATCTTCAAGCGGTGCGCCAAGCGTGGCGGCGGCAATAACCGGCAGTTCCTGCTTATCAAAAGTCTCCGTATTCCGCTTAACAGAATCTGGCAGAGCAGCCAGCCACATCTCCATCTCGTCAACTTTGCCCAGCGCTTTGCCCAATCCTTCCGCCAGCCAATCCTCTTTTTGCAAACCAATTTCCGTAGCCTTGATCTTGTCGGAACCGGCAATCTGTTTCATTTCTTCGAATATCTGGCTGACGTCGTTGACCAGTTGATTCATGGCCGGCAGCTCTGGCAGCGCCTGAAGATCGTTCGCAAGTTTCAGCGCGGCTTCCTGCATCTCCGATTTCAGTTCCTGATTTTCCAGCGCCAGCCGTTCGGTGCTGTTGCTGGACTGGTTCTTTTGTGTTTCGGTGGCCCGGATGGCTTTGACAACCTTGGTTTGCACATCTGAAAGTTTTTCAAGCGAGGCCTTGGCGTTCTCCACAAGTTCGCGCAGCTGCTCGGTTTTTTGCCGGGTTTCCTGTGCCCGCCATAAGTTAAGATTTTTTTGGATTTCCTGCAGGTTGGTCAATGCGCGCAGCTGCGGAACTGTCGCATCTGCCATTTTGCTGGTCTCCAGAAGTTCACTGGACGTCAACATATCGGCACGGATACGTCTGGATTCCACCAAATCAGCGGCCTGCAGAACCAGCTTTGCAAATTCCGCATCGCTGGTTTCCTGAGAGGGGTTTTCGCTCCGGCATAATTGCACGAATGCGGCGGTTTCGGTTGCCAGTATATCCTGCTGTTTGACCAGCGGCTTTGAAACCGCGCCCGTAAGCGTTGCGCTGCGGGTTTTAGTCAGCGTCTCCAGCTGGCCTTTGACCAATGCGTCAAGCATAGCCAGCAGGCCTGT
>JBAXJV010000579.1:0-1525 GCA_037137675.1 bacterium
GGTCAGGTCATGTATTCCGCGTTGATAGCCACATATTGAGCGCTCAGATCGCAGGTATAAACCGTGTAAGCGCCGGCACTGCCGTGATGCAAACGGATGGTAATCGTAAAATCCTTTTGCTTGAAAACCCGTTCCAATGCCGTGAGCGTCAGCCCGACAGCGGGCTGACCATCGCGCACAGCAGCCACGTTGTCGAAATCAATCTCTATCCGGCACGGGTCCAGCGCCGCGCCGGAATAGCCGACCGCGGCAATCACGCGTCCCCAGTTGGGATCGCATCCAAACCATGAGGTTTTGCAAAGCGGCGAACATGCCACAGCGCGTGCGGCCAGACGGGCGTCGGCCGCGCTGGCAGCACCTTCGACCGTGATGGCGACAAATTTGGTGGCCCCCTCGCCGTCACGCACAATCTGCAACGCGAGATCAAGCGTCAACTTGCGGAGCAACGCGGTAAAGCGCGGCCAGTCGGAATGTCGCTCGTCAAGCTCCGGAGCTCCTGAGGCGCCGTTGGCGAGTAGCAGCACAGTATCATTAGTGCTTTCGTCACCATCAACCAGAATACGATTGAAGCTTTGTTCGACAGCGTCGCCGAGGGCGCGCTGCAGGGCGGCTGGCGCTACGGCAGCGTCGGTCGTGAAGAAAGCCAGCATCGTCGCCATATTGGGGGCTATCATCCCCGACCCCTTGGCCATGCCGCCCAGAGTGATCGTATGTCCGGCGACGTCGAGCTTTCCTGTAACCGTTTTACGCACGAGGTCGGTGGTTAGAATACCCTCAGCGGCGGCGGCGCCATGATTCCGGTCAAGACGCGCGACGAGCGCAGGGAAGGCGGCCTCGACACAGGCCATCGGCATGGGTATGCCGATCGTGCCGGTCTGGCAGACGAACACCTCGGCAACAGGTATATTCAATGCCGCAGAAGCAAGTTCCGCCATACGTTGGGCATCTGCAATGCCTTGAGGCCCGGTGCAGGCGTTGGCGTTACCGGCATTGACAACAATGGCCCGCGCCTTGCCGCCGGCTAAGTGCCGGCGATCAAGATCCACGCAGGCGGCGCGGACGGGATTGGTAGTAAAGGTCGCGGCGACAGCGGAGGAATTGTCTGAAACAACCAGCACCAGATCATCACGCTTGCGGCTCGGCTTGATGCCGGCACGCACGGCGGCTGCGCGGAATCCCCGCGCTGCCGTCACACCGCACATACCAACTGATGCTTGATCGCTCATGATTAGCGTTTACCTGCCTGGCAGGTGAACGAAACGGAGATAATGCGTAAAAATGCAGCGGAAGTCGAATAGAAAAAATCGGGGATCTAGTTAACGCCAGTAACTACTCAAGTATTCAGAAGTCAGGATTCAGGATTCGCAAGGAAATGGCAATAAACTCACTGTTTTAACGACAGACCCTTTCGCTCTTCCATGTCCGGGTCATTCTGGGTTCTGACTCCTGACTGCTGAGTTGTCACAACGCCGATTGAGTCGCAATAACCCGGCAGCGTCCTACCAAAGCGCACCATTCTCATCCG
>JBAXJV010000580.1:0-1524 GCA_037137675.1 bacterium
GTGCTGGCGAGTCACTCGCGGGGCGGGGGGCTGACCTGGCTTGTGCTGGCCGCAGGGGTCTTGATCTGGGGCCTGGCCCAGTGGCGTCCGCAAGTGGCGCTGAGTCTCCGGGTGGGTTTAATATTGACGGTCGCCGTAGGAGTGGTTGTGATAGCGCTTTGGGGCGGCAACTACGTCAAGCGGTTCAAGGAGTACCCTTGGCGGCAGATTGAAGCCTCAGACCGCTACCAAATGACCATGGGCGCCTTGCGGGGCTGGCGGAGTGCGCCGTGGCTTGGTATCGGTCCGGGTATGCATCAGAATCTCTGGCCGCATTTTGCCGCCAGCGGAGATGGCAACCGCAGCCTCGGAAAGCGTCCAACGTATCTCAACGCCACCTTTCATTCTTACGAAGCCCACAATGACTGGGCTCAGTTTCTGGAAGAATACGGAGTGGTGGGAATGGTTTTATTTGTTGGGATGCTCGGCGGTCTAGGACAGGGTTTGTATCGGGGCTGGCGTCGTGAGGTCCGCGAGAGAAATCACAGCGGTTTCGCCTCGACCGGGCGCACGCATCACGCTCTAACTCTGGCGGCGCTCCTGGCAGGAGGGGCGTTTTGCTTTCATTCCGCAGGCGACTTCAATTTGCAAATTCCGGCGACCGTATGGCTGCTGGCAGCGCTGATTGCAGCACCGCTGGGGCTGATCGGGCAGGAGCAGCGCGGTGTCCGTCGCCATCGCGAGCAAAGCTGGTCAGGGACGGAAAGGTGTGCCGATGTTTGACAATGGGCTAGTGGCTGGCGAACGGTTGCCTCCGGCGACCATGGGCATTCTGGTTGCTACCGGGGCGGTTTTTTTTCTGCAGACGCTGGCAACGGTGGCTGGTCTGGCGTTGCCGCTGGATGCATATTTCGGGCTGAGTCGAGGCGGGCTGATGCATGGCAGGCTGTGGCAACCGGTGACTTATTTGCTCTTGCATGGCGGACTCTGGCATTTCTTTGTCAATATGCTGGGCGTGTTTTTCTTCGGGCCGGAGGTCGAGCGGGCGATCGGGACGCGGCGTTTTCTGCTGGCTTATCTTTTGAGCGGAGTTGTGGCGGGAATCGGATGGGTTACGATCTCGGCCTTGCCGCAGCAATATGCCGGGCCATGCATCGGCGCGTCGGGAGCGGTTTTTGGAGTGATGGGGATTTTCGGGGCGCTTTTTCCAAATCGTGTGATTACCTTACTGCTGTTTTTCGTAATTCCGGTCAGAATGACTGCGCGCACGCTGGTGATTGTTTTGATGGCGGTGGCCTTGATGTCGCTGGGATGGGACAGCGGCGGCATCGCTCATTCCGCGCATCTGGTGGGCGGGTTAGCCGGATATTTATACGGCCGGCACCTGGCTCGCAGCGGTTTTGATGGATGGGAGTACTACGGCGGGCGCGGCGGCGGCGGACGTTCCTGGAATGCCTGGTGGCAGGCTCTGCGCGCTGTGTGGCGGACGCGCCGTATGCACGTGGTTTCAACGCGGGATGTGGATCGAATCCTCGACAAGTTACA
>JBAXJV010000581.1:0-1523 GCA_037137675.1 bacterium
GGCCAATGCACGTTATTCCTACAAACGCGACCCCGGCGCCGCGCTGGCGTGGACGCCTGAGTCGAGAATCGCAGCGCATGCTGCTTTTTGGCCTGACAATCGCCGCTGTTCTGGTGGCGCTGCATGCCACGCCCATGCGCCACCAGGTGATGGATTTTCAAAGCTGGAAACAAGCCTTGCGGGCCACCGGCACTGCCGCTCCGCTGGTTTTCTTCGCGCTTAGCGCAATGTTAGTTGCGGTGGGCGTCCCGCGTCTGGCGTTGAGCGCAATCGCCGGCATGCTTTTCGGCTTCGAACGCGGAGTTTGTCCGGCACATTTCGGCGCACTGGCCGGATCGTATCTAACCTTTCTCTTTGCACGATGGGGAGGACGCGGGTGGGTGCAGCGGCGACTCCAGCACTACACACGTTTGCACGCACTCTTTCAACATCCCACGACTTTAGGCATTGTGCTAATCCGCCAGATGCCGGTTGCAGGGATCATTATCAACCTGCTGTTTGGCATGACCAACGTGCGGCAACGCGTATTTATGCTGGGCACTTTTCTGGGGCTGCTGCCCGGCAGCCTGGCAGCCACGCTGCTGGGTAGCGGCCTTGGTAAAGCGACATGGACGCAGGCCACCGTGCAAGTGTGCGCGGCCATGCTAGTCCTTACGCTGGCCACCTGGCTGGCGCTTCTGGCCCGTCGCAGACTGGCCAGAAGCGACACAGCAACGAAACGCCTTGAGTTGCCGTAGGAAATGGGGCATTCTCAGTCCCGATGAAAACTACCGCACTGCGTCTCTACGGAAAAAACGATCTGCGCCTTGAAACCTTTGACCTGCCCGCGATGGGCGAGGATGAGATTCTGGCCGAGATCGTGACCAATTCAATCTGCATGTCCGATCACAAGGCAGCCGAACAGGGAGCCGACCACAAACGTGTGCCCAGCGATGTGCATGAAAATCCCGTCATTATCTCACACGAGTTTGCCGGTTACATTCGCGCCGTAGGGAGCAAGGTGACCGGACAGTTCGAACCCGGCCAGAAGTTCTCGATCCAGCCAGCGCTGGGCTACAAGGGTACGCTGGACGCCCCTGGTTATTCCTTTCGCTGGATTGGCGGCATGGCCAGCTTCGTCGTCGTGCCCTCCATGGTCATGGAGATGAACTGGCTGCTTCAGTGCACTGGCGAGGCGTTTTACAAGGCCTCGTTGAGCGAACCGATGTCCTGCATCGTCGGCGCCTGCCACGCCCAGTACCACACCCGCTACGGCAACTACCAGCACCTGATGGGGATCGTGGAGGACGGCGACTGCGCCCTGCTCGCGGCGGCGGGACCGATGGGCCTCGGCTGCATAGACTACCTCGTCCACGGACCGCGCCGGCCGCGCCTGCTTGTCGTGACCGACATTGATCAGGCGCGCCTCGATCGCGCGGCGCAACTCATGACATCCGCCGATGCCGCCAACCACGGGGTAAAACTGCTTTACGTCAACACCGCCAAGGCCACGGAGGCGCCGGCCCAATTACGCGGACTGACAC
>JBAXJV010000582.1:0-1521 GCA_037137675.1 bacterium
GACCGGAGTTTACTTTGCGCTTCAACGAATATCGCTCCGCGCAGATTAACGCCACACTCAAACCAGGATTCAGCTCCGCGCAGGGCATGCAGGCAGTCGAGTCGGTTTTCGCGCAGACGATGCCGCAGGGAATGGGTTTCGATTACTCCGGCATGTCCTACCAGCAACAGGCTGCCGCGCGCGGCATCTCCGCTGGCTATATTTTCGCCCTCTCGTTGCTGGTGGTTTTTCTGATTCTGGCAGCGCAGTACGAGAGCTGGACCCTGCCGCTGAGCGTGCTGCTCGGCATCCCGATCGCCGTTTTTGGGGCTTTTGCCGGACTCTGGTTGGCGGGGCTGGAAAACGATGTTTATGCGCAAATCGGTCTGGTGATGTTGATCGGGCTGGCAGCTAAAAATGCGATTCTGATCGTCGAATTTGCGAAGGTGGAGTTTGAAAAGGGCCGCAGTTCGTATGACTCCGCACTGGCCGCCGCCCGTCTGCGTCTACGTCCTATATTGATGACCGCTTTTGCCTTCATTCTGGGGGTCATGCCATTGGTGGTCGCTGAGGGCGCAGGAGCGGCCTCGCGGCGGATCCTTGGCACTACGGTGCTCGGCGGCATGCTGGCGGCGTCGCTGCTGGCGATCTTTTTCATTCCTTTTTCGTTCCACCTGGTGCAAAGCTGGTTCGGAGCCCGGACCGTGCCCGTCGCAACATCGCCGCCATCAGCCACGGCCACGGAAAGCGGGGCCGTGACATGACCACTCGCTATTGGACAACTGGCGTATGCGGAATGGCGCTGGCGCTGCTCACGGGTTGCCGCATGGGCCCGGATTACCGGCGTCCGGATTTGGATCCCCCCGCCGTTTTTCGCGATCAGCCGACTGTCAGCGAGGCTGCTTCACTTGCCGATCAGCCATGGTGGGGTGTCTTCGGCGATGATGTTCTGCGCCAGCTTGTTGAGCAGGCAATTGCGTCCAACCTTGATCTGCGCGCCGCTGTCTGGCGCATTGAGCAGGCGCGGGCAGGGGTCACGATCGCGCGCTCGGCGCTTTTCCCACAGGCCAATTATCAGGGCGGCGGTGCGCGTGCGGGCACCCCTGCGGTCGGCGATCCCGGTGCTGCCGTTACTCTTAACAGTTTCAATGCTGCGCTCAGTGCGGCTTGGGAACTGGATATTTGGGGCCGCCTGCGGCGTGGCACCGAGGCCGCACAAGCGCAGTGCCTGGCGGCGGAGGAAGTCCGGCGCGGCGTGCTGCTTTCTCTGGTGGGTCAGGTGGCGCAGGGGTATTTTACTTTGCGCGCGCTGGACCGCGAACTGGAAGTGACGCGGCAGACTGTTGATGCTTACGAAAAAACGCTGGGGATGTTTAACCGTCGCTACGAGGGCGGGGTGGACACCTTGCTTTCCGTGGAACGCGCCCGCGCCAACCTGGCCGGCGCAGCGGCGCAGGCGGCGGACATTGAGCGCAGTATTGCAGCGCAGGAAAACAGCCTCTGTCTATTACTGGCGCTACCGCCCGGGCCCATGCCGCGCGG
>JBAXJV010000583.1:0-1513 GCA_037137675.1 bacterium
CAATATTCCAGTTCGACCGGCGCCGTCCGGCCAAAAATCTCCACATCCACCTTAAGCTTGCCGCGATCCGCATCCACCGTTTCAACCACCCCGGTGAAATTCATAAACGGACCGTCATTAATCTTAACCTTGTCGCCGGTGTCATACAAAATCTTGGGCTTAATCTTTTCCTTCTTGTCCTCTACCTTGTACAGAAGGTCGTTGACCTCCGCATCACGCAAAGGCACCGCCCGATCGCCACCCACAAATCCAATCACGCCCGGCGTATCACGGATGAAATACCAGACTTTTTCTACCAGCCGCGGGCCAACCGGCACCGGCTTGCGCGACCGCGACTTCAATGGACGCACCGGTTCGGCCACCGGCCCCGTCTCATACAACTTCAAATGCACCAGCACATAACCCGGAAAGAATTTCCGCGTGGTCGTCGTCTTAACCCCGTTCTTGACCTCCGAAACCTTTTCCGTAGGGATCAAGACCTGATCAATCAAATCACGCATTTCTTCTGGGTCAAGCCGCCGTTCAATGCTTTCCTTGACCTTGGCCTCCTGGCCAGTCAACGCCTGCAATACAAACCAATATTTATCGCTCATCCCGCTACCTCGCCTACCGGGTTGTCAGGAATCCAACGATGCGGCTGATGAAAAAATCACTCAGCCCGATAAAAGCCGTGAACAACACCACGGAAACCACCACTACCAGCGTGGACTCCATCAACTCTCCACGGGTCGGCCAGGAGGATTTCTGCAACTCCGTACGCACATCCCCCAGAAAGCCCGTGACCTTATGTACGGTCTCTACCGCCTTGTTCATCGCCGAATCCTCCACGCACACGGTTCGATCGCCAAAATGGCAGGGCAGGAGGGACTTGAACCCCCAACACCCGGTTTTGGAGACCGGTACTCTGCCAATTGAGCTACTGCCCTGTATGTACAGCCGGACACCGACACCTGCGCGTCAGCGTGTCTCCTTGTGCATTGTGTGCTTACGCTCCGCACGGCAGAACTTTTTCATTTCCAGCCGGTCGGGCGTCGTACGTTTATTCTTTGTCGTAGTGTAATTACGCCGCTTGCACGTCGTACACGCCAACGTCACCAAATCCCTGGGCATACGGGGATCCCCTTTCGAATCACCCGTCCGGACGCGAGGTTATTCCCCGCATTCGGACAGGCCGTCCGTTAAAATTCGCGTTACTTGATGATTTCAGACACCGTGCCAGCACCGACCGTACGGCCACCTTCACGAATGGCAAACCGCATGGCCTTCTCCATCGCAACCGGCACAATCAGCTTCACCTCAATCATCACGTTATCACCGGGCATCACCATCTCCACACCCTCGGGAAGCTCAATGTCGCCGGTTACATCCGTTGTGCGGAAGTAGAACTGCGGACGATAGCCCTTGAAAAACGCCGTGTGCCGGCCACCCTCGTCCTTGCTCAGAACGTATAGCTGACACTTGAAATGCGTGTGCGGCATCATTGAGCCCGGCTTGGCCAACACCTGACCGCGCT
>JBAXJV010000584.1:0-1510 GCA_037137675.1 bacterium
ACCCCGTCAAGGACCCGCGTGAGGTAAACATCGGACTGCATTTCCGGCGAAGGCACAACGGGCGAAGCAGTACTGCCATCTTCGCCGGTGCCAGATCTCTCGCGCACCGCAGTCGCCAACCTGCCCGTGGATGCCGTAGAGGCCTGAATCATGCGGGCGCGCGCCTCGGCAATGGCGGTCTCAACCTCGCCGGTTGCCTGCAAAACGGCCATCGGACGGTCGAGCGATGTAATCACAATCGTAGAATTACCGGGCATAAAAGTGATTACGACCTCGCGCTGATGCAATAGCGCCATACTTCGCGCATAGCGGGTAACAGCGACGACGGTGCGGCCGGCGGTACGCAGACGGTTACCGCGTATGGACCGGACGAAAGACGGCACCGTGACAGCGCTAACCACCGCGAGAATGGCCATTACCAGCAGGATTTCGACAAGCGTGAAAGCCCGCCGCTTCCGCCATGCGCGGTTCATCCGCCGCCGCTTCCCCCGCCACCAGCTTCGCCAGATACAGCCTGACTCGTGACATCGTCAGCGGTACTCATCTGGCGATCAGGACCGGCCGAACGCACTTCGTAGCCCTTATCGCCCACCTTGGCATAGCTGAACGCTGTGCCCCAGGCGTCGATAGGCAGGCCGCCTTTGATATACGGGCCGCTCCAGTTCGGTTCGCCGGCGCTCTGCACAAGCCCCTGGAGTGTTTGCGGGAAGGCGCCATTATCAACTTCGTACAGATCAATCGCCAAACTGATGGCTTGGATACTGGCGCGCGTGGCCTTGATCATGGCGCCCTTCTGCTTGCCGCCAAAGTTAACCACAACCACACCGGCCAGAATACCAAGGATGGCGACCACCAGCAGCACTTCAACCAAAGTAAAGCCTGCCTTGCGATGCGCGAGGCCCGCGTAACGAATCTGTCGAGAAGCTTGCATATCGAGAACCTCCAAACGATTTCGGGTAAAATACAGCAAACAGCGGGTAACGACAAGCGCTAGAAATCACAGAATTTCTTGAACTTGCGTTGGCGCTCAAAGCAGGGATAATAGTCGCGACAGGCGGATGGAAAACGCGAGTGAATCAAGCGGCACAACAACTACATGAGCGACTGGCGACGATCCGGTGGCAGTGGCTGGTGGTCCGGTCAACAACTGGCACGCTGGCCACGCTGACTCTGGCTGCGGGCGTGTTATTATCGGCGGCGTTTTTGGACAATCTTTGCCGCGTGGATACGCTGCGCTGGCCAGGCGGCGGCTTGGTGCTGGCGGCCGTAATGGCCGGCGCGTGGCGCTGGCTGTGGCGGCCGCTGCGCGATAACGGTAGCGCAGAGGCCGCGTCGCTGCGCGTGGAAAAACAGGTGGCCGGCCTGAAAAACGTCCTTATTAATGGACTGCAATTTTCTCGCGGCGAGCGCCACGGATCGCCTGAAATAGTGGCAGCGGTGATCGAAGACGCTGCGCGCGCGGCAGCCAGGCTTAATCCGTCCGACTGTGTGGACCGGCAACCCCTGCGAC
>JBAXJV010000585.1:0-1509 GCA_037137675.1 bacterium
TTATTAACCCACTGTGCCAACTTCACCGCCGCTGTCCGGCGTAAGTTTGGACCATGCACATACAAGACTTGATAGCTTGAGAGATCCCGATTCTCCAAAATGCCTTCGTCCAAAGGGTCTACGCTCAGATGTTCATGGGCAAGCGCGCTGTATACCCACTTGGCATTTTCCCATGACGCGGTCCAAACCGGATCCTTCTGCATCAGACTCAACCAGATTTCCGTGGTGTTCGGCTTGACGATGCCGATGCGCGCAGGCCTGGCCCACTTGGCGCCGTATAGTGGCGCTTCCGCCCTGGCGATCAGGTGCGCAGCCTTGCTGGTCAGTTCGAGCTGCGGCAGCGACGACGAGAAACAATCGCCCTTGGAATAATCAGGGCCGTATGTGTACCAGAACAGCATCGTGGCGCCCCGGCTGATTGCGCTGATCGCCCTTTGGATTACCGCCCCGCGATGCGGCTTGACATAGATTCCAAAGGCCAGCCCCTGCTCCGCAGACATCACCCGCCCCACGTCGCACAAATAACTGTCCCACTGGTGAATGCGCGGGTCACGGTTTGAGGTTTCGTAAACGAAGCCATTATCGGAACGGCGATAGAAATCAAAAAAATCCAGGCTGTGCCCGGCTATCAGAAAAGTGTTGCCGCGCAATGCATAGGTATACATGAACGGCCGGGTTACACAGTCAGCGGCGCTGGCGTTCTTGCTCTTTTCCTGATTAGCAGCCGCCACCGCCTGCCGCAACGGAGTGAACATGGCAGCCGAGGACTCGGCAATAAAACGGCGGGTGTAATACGCCGTCAGGGGCATGCCTGATTTCTGCATCCATGATTGATCAGTAGACTTGGGCGATACAATGAACGGTTGGACGTCGGACCAACCGGTCTTCCCGAGCTCTGCCGGGGTAATCCCGTTGCGCTTCAGAAGTTTCACAAACTCCGCACGACAGAGCGGACAGCGCTCCACATGCGCCTTGCCGTCGTTGGCCTGATCGAAAACAACGCCTATTTCATCCACGGTCAGTCCCCAAACCTCAGGCGTGCCGGCAGTGCTCATTTCCTCAAGAGCTTTAGCAACAGCAGTTCTGGTCAAATCCGGCACCTTCGAGGCAAACGGGCAGCCCGCCTCTAAATCTTCGCTTTTCTGACGTGGCTTGGGGACCACAGGGTAACCACCGATTTGAACAATCCGGCCACGCGCGAAATCACTGCCAATTCCCTGCTTGCGCTTCATTTGTTCGATCAGAAACTGTGGCACAGCGCGTAAACTGTTAACTCCCAATTGTCGTAACGTACGCGCTTCTGCCTCAATGATCGCCTTGTTACAGTGGTGAGTTCCGTAGCCGCTCCCCAGCCCGTATCCGCCCAGATCCGTTACAATGGAAAAGAGCTTGGGCAACTCCAATTTGCCCCACGGCAGCTTCTCCATGTAGTCAGCCCGCAGGCTCACGTACTCCAAGAGCCCCATGACGCCACTGCTGTAGTCAGGCGTTGCCTGTCCAGCCCAGCGT
>JBAXJV010000586.1:0-1502 GCA_037137675.1 bacterium
CTGGAGGGCAATGCCCCGTTCGAGAAGCGCTTCCCGCTGGCCGGGCTGGCCGCAGGAGTTGAGAAGCAGGCCGCCGTGGCATCCGCCAAAGTGGTGATGCCGGCGGGGGAAGCAGGCGACGAAGTCGCGCCCGGGCTCCGCAAGAAGGTTGATGGCGGCGTGACGCGCTACCGCGTACAGGCTGACAAACTGGTGCAGACCAAGGCAGGAACCGTGCAGGTGGAAGCCCGTGATGCCGCCATTGAAGTGGCGGAGAACAGCGTCCGGTTCATCGTGCCGGACCGGCATTATGTGCGCCTGAGCGTGGCCGGAGTTGGGGTGCGCGGCGTCGGCCCGTTTGACCTGACGTTCACGCCCACGAACATCACGGGAACGGTGGAAGGCACGCTGCGGACGCTGGTCACCACCTGGCCCGACAAGATCACCCGCCCGATGTATCGCCAGGACGGACGGCAGTGGTATGCCGGCTGGGCCGATGACCCCTGCATCAGCAAGACACCGGACCGGCCGCAGTTTGCGATCGCCTTCGGCGTGCAGGAGGGCGCCCATGCGGTGGAGGTTGCCGAGTGGCAATACCCGGCCATGCCGCCGGTTCCGGCCACAGCCAAGGGACTGTAAGCGAGGCGAGTCATGTCTCAAATGGAGTGTATATGAAGAAAAATTTGAAAGCGCCACCTGCCGCCAAGGCGGATGCATCCCACCCGCCTGCCATTCTGGGCCGGCGCTCCATCACCTTCGCCTCGGTCATCCGCGTCAACCAGATTGAGGCTGGGAGAACCCAGAACATAGGCCACGATGAGGGGACAATACACACGGTTGAGGCGGTTCGGAATCTTCGTCAGGATTTCGCCGCCGCTTTTCCCGGTGGCCGCATGACCTGGGCCTTGAGTTGGCTGGCGCTTCAGGACCAGCGGCCGAATTACCAGGCCATACGCCAACAGGTGGCGGACTACCAGCGAACCCTGGGTGATGAGGTTACCTTCATCCCCGGCGCCTATTTTGCGCCCATGTACAATTCTCGCGAACAAGTGAACCGCGATCTTCATGATGGGCTGCAACTGGTATCGGAAATGATAGGAGGCGGCTATCGACCCTGCAGCGTGGTCGCCGGTTTCCTCGCCGCCGAGAACCAGCGTTATCTCGCCGAGCAGGAAGGCATCCATGTTTGCCAAGGGACGATCTGGAGCCAGTTCGGCATCGACAACGGCGACGGCGACGGATCCATCCCCTATCCCTACTTTCCCAGCCGCGAGCACTTCTGCAAGCCGGCTCAAGGCGTAAAGGATTTTATCGACTGTGTCTGCCTTGACGGCTGGACCTGCGATTTTCTCGCTGCGCGTCGGTTCGGTATGGGTCGCGGCTTCAACAGCCGCATGGGCGTAGGCCCCATCGAAACGTTGATGAATCTTGGACAGGAGACCGGTCTCAAAGAACAGGTGTTTACTACTGCGATTCATTTTGATGACGGCTTTAAGCGCAATGGGTTCGCATTTGTTGCCAAC
>JBAXJV010000587.1:0-1500 GCA_037137675.1 bacterium
GTATGCGACGCGCGATGGCCTGCCAGTTGAGAAACACGAAGGTCGCCATGCCCAGGATCACCGCCAGCAACGCCACGGTCTTTAGCATCGGAACGAGACGTTCCATCACGGACGGCTCCCTTCGTGTCGGCCTCCGAAACCTGGCGAGAATGGGTAGTTCCTCTTCTGCGGACGGGGTAGCTTGCGTAGGCGATTCTTGGAGCCGCAACTGTGGTTTGCTGGGGCGCACATCTGTGTCGAGTCGACGGCCTGTGTTCTGGTCGGTTCCGCACTTCACGCAGATAACTGCTTCTCCATGAAGCGATTCGCCGCACGCCACACATTCGAGATTCACAGATACCGGGAACGGTCTGTTGCACGTCGGACAGTCTATGGTGTCCTGCCGTATGGCTGCAGGCGCGCACAATTGCCCCTTACAGCCCGGACATCGGAAGCGTACTGCGGGACGCGGCACCTTCGTTGTTTGGGCGCAATGCGGACATGCAATCTCCGTACCGGCGTCGTTCTCGTCAATTGCGAGGGGGCGTTTGCACGAGGAACATTTGAACACAAGATCAGCCATGGCTTCCTTCCTTTCTTCTTAATCGAGACGCAACGAGTTAGGCTTTTTCCAGACGTGACGGAGAAGAGGTCGCCAGCAGGGGGGTGTATTCGATGCCGGTTTTGCCGAGGAAGAAGAACGTCTCGCCCAAGAACTCGGCGGAACGCCAAGTTTGCGGCACATTCTGGACATTTGAACAGCAGGTCTCTCATGGCGGTGCCTTGAAACCCGCCCGAAAAAAAGAGGCGTGGAGCTTTATGCTCCCGCCTTACCTGGCACCGCCAAGCGCCTTCGACGACAAGAGGAGGCTCCACGCCAGATGGCGTGTGCTCCCCGATGTTGTCGTCGATCTCTTAACTTGGCGGTTTTGGTAAAGCGACTCTCGGGCAGAAATCTATATTGTCAGCAAATCGTCAGGTCATCTCCTCTATGCAAAACATGGCTGCGATGATTTAGCAGCCGCTCGAGGACAGATACTACCCATCCTTGCAGCGAATTCAAGAATTTCTCCAGATCGTGAATGCGTAGGAACCACTCCGCTATTCACTGAAAAGCCTCGGCTTATTTTTTCGCAAACATGGCAGTTGCTGTAATAGAGTCAAGCCCACCCTCTTCACCGCCGGCACTTCTGATTATGGCCGCCTGCCGAGGTCGAAAACCGGCTGAAGCCGGGACACCGAACGGATTTCCCCACGGGTTTACAATGTTTCGGCGGCCCCGGGTCAGACCTGACACTGGAATCCACACATCCACACCCACGCGCTCTGCTTGCGCACACGGTGTCGCCCCTAGCTCAAATGCCGACAGGATCAGGCAACGACTCTTACCGATCTGCGCTTCTTGAGGTTGATCACGCGGAGCGGATGCTGCCGCTAATTTTTCATGGCCGCTTGAATCATCCGATCCACTGAACCGCCATAGTGTTCCTTCAATAGACGCCTCCGTCGGGCACGTACTTC